>NZ_JAWOAI010000155.1:0-19512 GCF_033194735.1 Streptomyces sp. W16 | reverse complement strand
CGGTGCTGAGCGCGACCAGCAGACAGGCGAGGTGCGCCCGCGCTGGTCCGACCGCCGCCGCGACACAACTCCGGGCCGCGGGCGGCTCGTTGGTCGTGCAGATCCGCACCAGCCAGGCGGCGACAGGCAGCAGGGCCGCGGCCGTGTAGCCGAGCGAGTCGAGCACCGGCTGCCCGCCCTGGACGCCGACGCCCAGGAACACGGCGTACAGGATGACCGGCGGGAGCCAGCGTTGCGAGCGCAGGAGAAGGGCGGTCTGGTAGCGCAGCAGAGCCGACATCGCGGTCACCGGGCGCCTTCCTCGTCGAGGGGGAGGTCCGGGTCCACGGATCGCTTCAGGCTCACCACGTGCCAGGGCGGGCGGGCTGTCAGCAGGGTGCGGAGCAGGACGTCCGAGTGGGAGGCGGGGACGGTGAGGCGGTAGGAGCCGGGGGCGAGTTGCGTCGACGTGGTGAGGAACTGGCTTGCCCCTGCCGGGAGTTGTCCTCCTCGCGGTCTCTGGACGTCCACCGAGACCTGCGGTCCGGACGGTGAAGTGGCCGTGTCCGTACGGTGGTTGAGGGCTCCCTCGGCGACGGTGTACGTCGCGTCGGGTGCCCCCGCGAGGCGGCTCGGGTCGTGGTCGACGAAGACGACCGCTCCGCCGGCCGCCGTCCGTTCCGCCACGGCTCGCTCCAACTCGGCGCCGGCGTCGGCGTCCAGGCCGGTCCACGCCTCGTCGAGGACGAGCAGGTCCGGCTCGGCGAGCAGGGCCTGCGCCACGGCGACCTTCTGGCTGCTGCCCTTCGAGAGGCGGGTCATGGGGGTGTCCGCGTGGGCGGTGGCCCCGAAGCGGCCGAGCCACTCGTCCGCGGCACGCGCCGCCGCCGTACGGGAGAGGCCGTGCACCGTGCCGAGGTGGGTGAGGTAGCCCTGGGCAGTGAAGGGGAGCGCCTGCGGGAAGCGCTCGGGGACGTAGGCGGTGCGGGGGCGGCCGGTGACGCGGCCTTCGGTGGGTGCGTCGATTCCGGCGAGGAGACGGAGCAGCGTGGACTTGCCGGTGCCGTTGGCGCCCTCGACGCGGGTGAGGGTGCGGGGCGCCAACGCGAGGTTCACTCCGCGGAGGATCCAGGGGCCGCGCAATCCGTAGCGGCGGCCGACGTTGTCCAGCTGTAGATCGCGTCGCATGAGGGCATCTTCTCGCGAGAGCGCCGTGGGGAGTGGGTCGTTTGCCGGGTGCGGGTGCGTTTGGGCTGGTCGCGCAGTTCCGTGCGCCCCCAAGGGGTCCTCTCGGTGGTGCTTTTAAGGGCCGATCTTCGGCCTGGCAGACTGGAGGACGTGACCAGTGATTCCTCCGTTTCCGGCGGCGATGTCGACCCCTTCCGTAATGAGCGCACCGTGCGGGACGAGGCCCCGCAGTTCGTGTTGCCCCTGGTCGTGCGGATCGAGCGGGATGCTCCGCCGGCTCGGACGGACGCGTTGGAGACCGCGGCCCGGGCCGTGCTGACGATCCTGAGCGATGAGCGGGCCCTCGGTGACGGGGAGTGGGCGCAGGTCATGCGGGACTGGCAGGACGCGCGGATCCGGAAGGTGCTCCGGCGGGCGCGCGGGGCCGAGTGGCGGCGGGCCGAGGCCCTGCCGGGTATCACGGTGACCGGGAAGTCGGCGGAGGTACGAGTCTTCCCGCCCGTCCCGCTCGACGGCTGGCCCAAGGACCTGGCCCGGCTCCAGGTGTCCGGCACCGACCTCGACGACCCCGAACCGCCGGCCGACGCGGACCCGACGGCACCGGTGCTCTGGCTGAACCCCGACCTCGACATGTCCGCCGGCAAGACGATGGCCCAGACCGGCCACGGCGCCCAACTCGCCTGGTGGGAGCTGTCGGAGGAGGAGCGGACAGCCTGGCGTCAGGCGGGCTTCCCGCTCTCGGTCCGTACCGCCGCCCCCGCCCAGTGGGCCGAACTCATCAGCAGCGAGCGGCCGTTGGTCCGGGACGCGGGCTTCACGGAGATCGCCCCCGGGCTGACTGTCGCAGTCGAGGGACACCACCGTGTCAGGTCTCTTTCGCATCTGACCTGATGCGGTTGCTTCAGTCACTACGTACGGCGTGCGCTCCAGTCCATGTGCGACCTGGGGGCGCACCCGGTGAGCCAGGGCGCGAAGTCGCTGGGCGGCTGACGCCAAGAACATCCAGTTCGTACGACAGACAAGATCGCGTCCACGACAGGTCTCACACACGGTCTCAGACCCAGGTGTCGAGCCACATCCTGGCGTGCCAGTCGGCGTACGGGATCGTCTGCCCTGTGTAGATCGGGAAGAAGTAGACGAAGTTCCAGGCGATGAGCAGGACCAGGGCACCTGCAGCCAACGCACCTCGGGTGCGGCGCTGGTGGGTCGCGCCCGGCGGACCCAGCAGGGCTCCCAGCGTCATCGCCACCGCCAGGCACAGGTACGGCACGAAGACGACCGCGTAGAAGGAGAAGATCGTGCGGTCCTGGTACAGGAACCACGGCAGATAACCGGCAGCCACCGCACACAGGACGGCGCCGGCGCGCCAGTCGCGGCGCAGCGCCCATCGGTAGAGCAGATACACGAGGGCGCAGCATCCCGACCACCACAGGAGCGGTGTGCCCAGGGCCAGGATCCCCTGCGAGCAGTCGGCCGTCGTGTGGCAGCCGTACGTCCCGGGTTTCGGTGACTCGTAGTGGAACAGCACAGGACGGCCCAGGACCAGCCAACTCCATGGATTCGACTGGTACTTGTGGGGAGTGTGCAGCCCCACGTTGAACCGGTAGACGCCGTACTCGTAGTGCCACAGGCTGCGCAGCGGGGCCGGGATCCACGACCAGGTGCCGCCGCGGCCGTCCGCCCAGTGCCGTCCGTAGCCGTTGTCGGACATGAACCAGCCGGTCCAGGTCGCCACATACGTCACGACGGCGACCGGCACGAGGGACACCACCGACCAGCCGAGGTCCTTGCGCAGCACCGCCCGGTAGGGGCGACGCGCCCCGGCGACGCGGCGGGAGCCGACGTCCCACAGCAGGGTCAGAATCACGAAGAAGGCGAGGAAGTACAGGCCGTTCCACTTGGTGGAGGCGGCCAGGCCCAGGAAGAAGCCGGCGGCGAGCCGCCAGGGCCGCACTCCCGTCCCTGCTCGGTCGCCGGTGTGTCCGTCCGGGCGTATGCGGCCGTCCCCCTGGACCGGCAGGGCCTCCGCGAGCCGGGCCCGCGCATTGTCCCGGTCGACGAGCAGGCAGCCGAACGCCGCCAGTACGAAGAACATGACAACGAGGTCGAGCAGTGCGGTGCGGCTCATCACATAGTGCAGACCGTCCACCGTCATCAGCGCGCCGGCCAGGCAGCCCAGCGCGGTGGAACGGAACAGGCGGCGCCCTATTCGGCACAGCATCAGCACCGACAGCGTGCCGAGAACCGCCGTCATGAAGCGCCAGGCGAAGGGGTCGAGGCCGAACATCCACTCACCGAGGGCGATCACCCACTTGCCCGTCGGCGGGTGTGCGACGAAGGCTCCGGTGTCGGAGAGCGGGATCACCTGAGGGTCGGCCAGGATCTGCGGGTCAGCGATCTTGCTGTCCGGCCACGTGCTCTCGTAGCCGAGCCGCAGCAAGGCCCAGGCGTCCTTGGCGTAGTACGTCTCGTCGAACACGACGGCCCGCGGGCTGCCCAGACGCCAGAAGCGCGACAGCCCGGCAACGAGCGTCACCAGCAGCGGCCCGCCCCATCCCGACCAGCGCGCCGGCCGGCCCGCTGTCACCGGGGACAGCCCGAGCATGCGCCACAGCCGCGCGTCGGCCTCGGGAAATGGCACGACCAGGCGGTCCCGTACGGACGTGCGCGGTCGCTCGACGTACCCGAAGCGACGCAGCCGCCGCTCCCAGGAGATTGCCTCGGACTTCGCCGCCTGCCGAGGGTCGTCGGCCAACGTGGGCTCGTTCTCATGAATCACGTGGTGAGCTTTCAGTTCGTGGAGAGCAGGACAAGCGAAGAACTGCCGACCGGCGGGCGGTGGTGGTCACGCCGGCTCGGTCAGCCCTCACTGACCGGAACTCCTTGAACCCGGCCAAGTGGCGGCTACCCGGGTGGTGGTTGAGGTCCGTGTCGGCAGCGGCGCCCCCTTGGCAGTGGAGGCGGGGCGGGCCGTCGACGGCCCCGTGACCGACTCCGCAGAGGTGACGGGGCGGGGCTGAGGATCGTTGGACCCGCTCTGAGCGGACAAGTTCGCCAGGAGCGTCAGTCCGAGTCCGAGTCCGGCGATGGTCAGCAGGGATCCGGTGGCCATCCAGACCGTCCGGGCCCGCTGCCGAGCACGGACGCCGGCTCGCAGGCGGACTTGGTGCCGCTCCTCGTAGGGTGTGTCCTCGTCGCTGTCACGCATCATGCGTGCCAGCCCCTGCTCGAAGTGGTCCATGGCTCCTTCTTCACTCCACCGACTCGACTGCCTCGGCCAGAAGCCGCCGCAACCGTGCGACGCCGCGTGCCGTGAGTGAACGGGCGGTACCCACCGGACACCCCAGCGCCTTCGCGACATGCTGCTCGGGCAGGTCCTGGTAGTAGCGCAGCACCACCGCGGCCCGCTGCCGCGCCGGCAACAACGCCAACATGGCCTCCAACCGGGTCCGTTCATCGACGGCGGCGGTCTCGTCTCCCACCTTGGGCGGGTCGGGCAACTGGTCGACGGGGTGCTCGCCCCACCAGCGACGCCGTGCCGAGCGAGCCGCGGCACGGACCAGAACCCTGCGCACATAGGCCTCGGGCGCCTGCTCGGCCACCTTCGGCCACGCAAACCACAACTTGACCAGCGCCTCCTGCAGCAGGTCCTCCGCCCGGTGCCGGTCTCCGCCGGTGAGCAGCTTCGCCAGATGAAACAACGCCGACCACCGAGCCGCCACGAACCGGTCGAACTCCTCGGCCCGCAACCGCTCCATCAGCGTCGACCCCTTACCTCCCGGTCGGCGACGCCGGCCTCGGACCACAGCGTCGCGGGGCAGCACAGCGTCATCGACCCCGGTACGCCCCGCACGACCGCGGACACGCCCCCACACCTATAACAAAGGCAATGACTCCTACCCCGCTATGCGCTCCCATTGTGTGGCGTGCGTCACATTCACCTTTGTGCCGTGTGTGATCCCGGGTCGGCGGGTCAGCCGGTCAGCCGGAACGGTCGTGCCTCGTCGGCGGGCAGAGTGATTCGGGAGCGGTCGCCGGGGCGGCCGGGGGCAGCGCGGCCGGGCAACTACCGCCCCCGGAGCGGGGATTGACGTCGGCGATGGCCTCACGACTGACTGCCGACGGCCCGGGGCCCGACCGAAGCAGCTCGGGTCCACGGGATCAGCGCCGGAACGCGGGCGCGGTAGGCCTCGTAGGACGCACCGAACCGGTCGGCCATCATGCCGTCCTCTATGCGGACCCGGCGCAGCAGCCAGGGCACGGCGACGGCCAGGTACACGATCCAGACACCGAAGCCGCAGGCCGGCATTCCGCCGAAGACCAGGCCGAGGAGCCCGGTGTAGATCGGGTGCCGCACTATTCGGTAGGGGCCCTCGGTGCGCAGTTCATGATGTTCGTGGACCAGCGGGATGCTGGCCCACATGACGCCCAGCACCCAACGGGCCCACAGCAGCAGAGCCGTGGAGGCCACGGCGATCAGGGCGCCCAGGAGGGCGAGTTCGGGCTGCCAGTACTGGAGGTGGTGCCAGAAGGAGTCCGGCGTGTGTCTGATGAGTAGGGAGAATGCGCAGGCACCCGCGATCAGGAGAGCCCGCCGGGGCAGGGTGCGACGCAGGCCGTGCGCCCAGCCGCTGAGCCCGGCCTCGCTCTTCACCCCGAAGTAGACGGCGCCCGCGATCCACGCCACGACGAAGATCGCGACACAGATGCCGATGAGAGCGACGAGTGCGGAATGTAGTGAGCCCATGGCACAAGGCTGCGCTCTGACCTGCGTCGACCACCACCACCCACGGGCTGATTCAGCGGCTCCACCCTCGGGTGGAGACCGGTCACTCTCGGCTGAGGTGACGCAGATCACGACGGATCGCGGCATCGACCGGCCCGTGCGGGAGCGTCCCCCCTCTGAAGGTCCGAGTGGGGGGAACCGAGAGTGCGCCGTGGCTACAAGTGGGTCGACCGCGAACTGGCCCGGATGGACCCGGACACCGACTGGGAGCGCATGATCTCGCTCTACGTCGGCCACCGCGTCCCCGAGTTCGCGTTGGCGATGATGGTCTATCCGGGCACCATGCGCATGATGCAGCCGGGCTTCGGAGCCGCCACCCTGGCCCACACCGGGAAACTGCAGGAGAGACCCCGGCGGCGTTTCGAGGACGGCAACGAGTTCCTGATGGCCTGGATGGTCGACGGGCTGTCCAGCTCGGCGGGCCGCGGCGCCGCCGCCCGACTCAACCGCATCCACCTGGCGATCGCCCGCGCGACCCCGCAGCTGCCCGGCAACTTCGACGACGTCGACGACTTCGTCTATCCCCTGGTCCTGCTGGCCACGTTCGCCGACCGGCTCCAGGCTTCGCTTGGGCTGCCCGGTACGAGCGATCGCATGAAGGTCGCCTGGCATCGCTGGGCGCAGGCCCTCTTCCGTCTTCTGGAACGCGAGTCCGGGCCGCTGGCCGACGAGGCGTTTCCCGAGGACTGGGGCGCGATGACCGAGTTCGCCCTGAAATTCGAGGCGCGGCCGTACGCGGAGACGGAGTCCGGCCATCGGGTGGCGACCGCGATGATGGAGTTCTTCGCCGAGCGCTGGTTCCCGGCCCCCTTGCGGGCGTTCGGCAGAGACCTGACCCGCTATCTCGCCGGCGAGCGGGTCTGCCGGCTGCACCGGATCGGCCTGCTCAGCGCTCGCCGTGAGCGCGTCGTCCGCCTGTTCCTGAAGTCCGCGTTCCTCGCCCAACGCCTGCTCCCCGACTACCGCAGACCGCTTCCCCAGCGCTTACGGCAGACCCGGCGCCGCACCGGCCCAGCACTCAACTCCCCAGCATCTTGAGCGTCCTTCGATGCCACACCAACGGACTCCGCTCGTCGTCCGACCTCATGGCCAGCACGCGCAGCACGATGATGTCGTGGTCGCCGGCCGGATAGCTGTGCTCGACGGTGCACTCCAGCCACACCGGCGCGCCGTCGAGGAAGATCGCACCGGATTCCGCCTCCACCGTGCGCAGGTCGGCGAACCGGGATTCCTTGCTGCGGGAAGCGAGTTGGCGGGCCTTGTCGCTGTGGCCCTCGCCCAGGACGGAGATCCCGATCGCCGGCGCGCGGGACAGCACCGGCCAGGTCGTCGAGGTGTGCTGTGCGGCGAAGGAGACCATGGGCGGGTTGTGGGAGACGCCGACCGCGAACGAGGAGACGATCATGACGGTCGGGTCGCCGTGGACGCGCGCGGAGAGGGCCGCGACCCCCGCCGGGAAACCGGAGAACGCCCTCGTCATCTCCCCGGGATCGGAGGTGATGCCCGCCAGGTCCTCCAGGCCTTCCATCGCCGTCATCGTGCGACCCCCGTCTGCATCAGGCTTCATCGGGTGACTCCTGTGGGTAGCTGTGGCGCGGCGGGCACGACAGGGCGTCCGCTCCCCGGAGGCCCGGTCCGCAGCAGCGCCGACGCGAGGAGACAGAGCAACCCGACCGCTGCGAGCCCGCCGAGCGTGACCGCGTAGCCGTGACCGGCCAGCAGAACGGCACAGACCGCGCTGCCCAGTACCGCGCCGAGTTGCTTCATCGCGTTGAAGGTTCCGGAGGCCGCGCCGACCTCGTCCGGGCCGACCGAGGTCACCGCCGCGATCGAAAGGGGCGACCAGACAAAGGAGTTGGCCACGCCGTACACCGCGAACGTGGCGGTCAGTGCGGCGATCGGGGCGTCGGTCGCGACGAGCACCGCCGACGTGCCGATGGACAGGACGAGCGCGCCGGAGCCGATGACGGCGACCGCGCGGGACCCGATTCCGTTGTTGAGCCGGGCCGACACCGGCGCCCCCAACAGGCAGACCACGCCCATCGGTACGAGGGTGAGGGCCGCCGCGCCCGCGTCGAGCCCGCGCTCCCGCTGGAGGTACAGCATCAGCGGGATCATGGCCGACCCGGAGCAGAAGGCGGCGGCGGCACCGGCCCAGGCCGCGACGACGAACCCGCGGCTGCGCAGCAACTCGACCGGCACGAGGGCACGTTGGCCGTCCCGACGCTGCAGCCACACGACGGCCACCACGACCAGCACACCCACGCCGACGAGCAACCACCGTGGTACGCCCAGCACTTCCGCACGTGCGGCGTCCGTGCCCTGGATACCGATCACCAGCGCGCCCACACCGCCCGCGTTCGCGCAGATCGCCCACACCGGGATACGCGCCTGCTGCCGTGGGAGGACCGGCACGAACACGGCTACGGCGACCATCGCGGCGACACCGACCGGGACGTTGACCCAGAACACCGCGGGCCAGCCCCCGGCCGCCACGAGGAATCCGCCGAGCAGCGGCCCGACAGCCACCGCCGCTCCGCCGACCGAGCCCCAGACGCCGAGCGCGACAGCGAGCCGCGGCGGCCGGAACAGCGCCTTGATGAGGGTCAGGCACTGCGGGGTCAGCAACGCGGCGCCGATGCCCTGCGCCACCCGCCAGCCGACAAGTGCCGTGATGGTGGGGGCAGTTGCGCACAGCAGCGACCCGAGCGTGAACGCGGCCAGCCCGACCAGATGGACGCGTCGATGGCCGTAGCGATCACCGAGCCGTCCCGTGACGACCAACGGCACCGCGTACGCGATGAGATAACCGCTGTTGACCCACATCGCGGCGGTCTCACTCGCGTGCAACCCACTGATCAGGGACGGCAGCGCGACGGACGTGATCGTGCTGTCCAGCAGCAGCATGAAGAACCCGGTGCACAGGCTGCCGAGCGCGAGCCAGTCACGCCGCGCACCGGCACTCGCACTCGCCGCCGTCATCTCAGACTGCCAGGTTCTCGCGGAGGGTTGAGCCCTGGTACGCCGGTGCGAGCGCGCCACGGCGGCGCAGCTCGGGCAGCAGCAGTTCGCTGATCGCGGCGAAGCCGGCGGGCATGGCCAGCGGGCTGGAGAACATGAAGCCGCCGCGTGCTCCGGTGGCGGCGAAGTTCTCCTCCAACTCGTCGGCCACGGCGGCCGGATCGCCGACGAGGCTGTGGTCCAGGCCCGTCGCCCGTCCCCGGCCGTGCGCGAAGAACTCGCTACGGCTCATGGTGTGGTCCGCGCCGAACTCCGCGACGAGCGAGCCGACGAGCCCGGCCGGACTCGCGTTGGCAGCCGCCAACTCGTCGCGCAGTTCGCCCAGTCGGAAGGAGGCCGGAAGCGTCGAGAAGTCGTGGCCGGCGTTGTGCGAGAGGTAGGTGGCGACCGCCTCCTCGTTCCAGAACTCGTGCACCGCGTCGCAGCGCGCCAGCGCCTCGGCCTTCGTACGGCCGACGATCACCTGGGTGGCCCAGAGGATGCCCACGTGTTCCGGGTCCCGCCGCTCGGCGAGCAACGCCTCGTCGAGCAGCTTGCGATGGCGCTGCTGGCTCGCCAGATGTCCGCCGAAGCCGAAGACGAGGTCGGCGAAGCGGGCCGAAGCGGCAATGCCCCGGGGCGAGTTGCCCGCCTGCACGATGAGCGGGTGGTACTGCGGACCGGGTACGGAAGCGAGCGGGCCCTTGACGGTGAAGAAGCGCCCCTCGTGGTCGATGGGGTGCACCTTCGCGGGGTCGGCGAACCGCCCCGTGCTCCGGTCGCGGACGATGGCGTCCGGCGCCACGGAGTCCCACAACGCCCGGCAGACGTCGATGAATTCCTCCATCCGCTCGTAGCGCAGGTCGTGGTCCATCAGCTCCGCGAACCCGTAGTTGGCCGCGTCGGCGCCGCGCGTGGAGGCGACCACGTTGAAGGCGATCCGGCCGCCGGTCACATGGTCGAGCGAGTTCAACAGCCGGGCGACGTAGAAGGGATGCATGAACGTCGAGGAGTACGTCAGCCCGAAGCCGACCTTCTCCGTCACCGTGGACATCGCGGCGATGACCGGCGCCATGTCGTGGCGCGGCCACTGGATGCCCCACTCGACGGCCGGTGCGATGCTGCCGCGCCAGGTGCTGGGGATGCCGCTGCCGTCGCCGAAGAACAGCAGGCCGACGCCCGCGCGTTCGGCGGTCTGCGCGAGTTCCATGAACATGCGGACGTCGGGGAAGTCCCGCCCGATCCAGGAGCCCTGGCGCGCCCAGGCGCCCTCGGTGTGGGTGAAGGAGAGGTCGTAGCCGATGTGCATTCCGGTCATCGCGCGGCCTTCTTCCACAGCTCGACGACCTCGTCGGCGTCGCTCAACACGGCCACGTTCAGGCCGAGTTGGAACAGGGCGGCGGCGTTGACGTGGTGGTCGTAGGCGGTCGTCGCGTCCTGGGGCACTACGACGGGCCAGTCGAGTTGGACGGCGTCCTGGGCGGTCGCGTACACACAGCACTCGCTCGTCAGACCGACGACGGTGAGCCAGTCGCAGCCGGCGGCCCGCAGCCGTGCGTCGAGATCGGTGCCGAGGAAGCCGCTGTAACCGCGCTTGACCACCCGCAACTCCCCCTCTGCGGGCTGCATTTGGTACCACTCCGCACCGGGCGTGCCGATCCGGCACGGCTCGTCCGGGCTCATGGGCGCGTCGTAGTCGCCCTCGCGCAGCCAGTTGCTCGACCGCCACGGCCGTGCCGGGTCGCTGCCCAACTCGACCCAGACGACGGGTACTTCGGCGGCGCGTGCGGCACCGACGAGGTCCCCGATGCGGGTGACGGTCCGGTCGAGTGTCGCCAGCGCGGCCTCCGTGAGGCCGTATCCCTCCAGCCGGTCCGGGTCGGCGAAGTCCCGTTGCACGTCGACCACGACGAGCGCGGGCCTGCTCTCCGGCCGGGCGAGGCGGGCGAGTTGTCTGTCGCGCAGGTCGGACATCAGGCCGCCACCTCGTCGCGGGCGCGCAGCGCGGGCAGCACGGTGTCGCCGAACAGCAGCATGTCCTCGTCGTACTCCGGGAAGATCAGCATGAGTCCGTCGAGGTCGGCCTCCCGCACGATGTACTCGATGTGCTCGGTGACGGTACGGGCGCTGCCGGCGACGTACGGCGTCTGGAAGGCCGCCTCCCCATTGGCGCCGGCCGCCCACGCACGGGCCTGGTCCTCGGGCACGCCCCAGGTGTGCCGCATATGGGCGAGGGCCTCGCGGTCGACGCCCACGCCCCACTCCTTGACCTTCTTGACGGCCAGCTCGTCGGTGTCGTCCTGGACGACGGTGAGCATCGAATAGGTCCTGCAGACACGGCCGTTGGCCTTCGCCCGCCCATGCACGTCGGCGGAGAGCGACCGCATGTCGTCGAGGCTGTCGGCGGCGAGGAAGGCGCCGTCGGCGTACCGGGCCTGGAAGCGGCGGGCGTCCTCGGAGCGGCCCGCGCTGATGAGGGTCGGCCGGGTCGCCGGGTGCGGGCGGGACTCGCAGTCGACGAGGTCGAAGTACGGGGTGCGCATCGTGACCGAGTCCTCGGTCCACAGCCGGGTGACGGCCTCCGTCCAGAGCTCCGTCATCCGGTAGCGGTCCGCGTGGCTCAACTCCGGGTCCCAGTCCCCGAATTGCTCGAACTCCCCCGCGTACGAGCCGTTCACGATGTTCATCCCGGCCCGGCCGCCGGAGATGTCCTGGAGGGTGGTGAGCATCTTCGCCGCGACGGCGGGGTTGTGGATGTTGGCGTGCAGGGTCGCCCAGATCTTGACCCGGCTGGTCGCCTCGGCGAGCGCCGCCATCATCGTCATCGACTCCAGCGAGCGGCCCCAGTGGTCCGTACTCCCGCCGAAACCACGCCACTTGGCCATCGACATCACGAAGTCGAGGCCGATGTTCTCCGCGTGCAGGGCGGCACGCCTGTTGTACGCGTAGGTCGCCTCGGGATGCGGCGCGGTGGTGGACAGCATCCAGCCGCCGTTCCCGATGGGAAGGAAGATTCCGTACTCTTTCGCGGGCACGTTGCGGGCCTTTCTACGGCTCTGCGGTCTCTTGCGTTCTTACGGTGCGGGCCAGACGAGCTTGTCGCCGCTGTAGATGTCCTTGACGAACGAGGTGTCGAACCACGCCTCGGCCTTGGCGGCGGTCACACTGCTCGGCACGATCTTGAACTGGTGCAGCATGGCGACGAGTTGGGCCACGTTGTCGGTGTCGACACCGCCCAGCGGCTGTCCGGGCGTCGGGTTCTCCTTGACGACCTGTGTCTCGGTCTTCCAGATCGTCGCGTTGAGCTTCTTGTCGTAGGTCGGGCCGGACAACTTGGCCGCGTAGCCGACGCATTCGGTGATGTGCGCCTCGCTGGAGGAGCAGTACGCGTATGCGTGCAGGGCGGCCCGCAGGATGTCCTCGACGGCGTGCGGATGCGCCTTGGCGAACGCCGGGTTGACCGCCATCGCGCCGATGGAGCTGGGGATCTTGTAGTCGACCGGCTTCCACACCGTGACGTCCTTGCCGGCCGCCTTGAGCTGGTTGGGCTCGTTGGAGATGAACCCGGTGAGCGCTTCGAGGCCGCCCTGCTTGCGGGGCAGTACGGAGGGGTCGTAGCCCTCCTTGACCAGCTTGAGCGAGCTCCACTTGACGCCGGCCTTGACGAGCATCGCCTCGACGGCGGCGGGGACGTAGCCCTTGTGGCCGACGACCTTGCCGTCGAGCTGGGTCAGGTCGGTGATGTCCTTGTTGGTCATCAGGATGTCGAGACCGGCGTTCGAGTACGACGAAATGCCCTTGATGTCGATGCCGTTGGCCTGCGCCTGGATCAGGTCCTGCTCGGAGATCGCGGACACGGTGGCCTGTCCGCCGGCGAGCAGCTTGGTGTTCTGCGCGGTGTCACCGCTGCCGGGCTTGAGGTCGACAGTGAGGCAAAGGTCCTTGAAATAGCCCAACTTGGCGGCGGCGATGTATTCGAGGATCGAGACGGAGGACTGGAACTGGTACCCGGAGAGATACGTGATCTTCCCGGCGGCCTTGTTCTCGGCACAGCGTTTGGCAGAGATCGCGGAACCGGCAGCACCGGCGGAGGTACTGCCGCTCGACCCGGAACCGCATCCGGCGACTCCGAGCACCAACACGGCGGCGATGAGGGCGGATCTGGTGAGGCGATGAGTGGGCATGGGTGACTCCAAACTGGCTGTATTACCGGTGAGTTGAGCGCCCCAAAGGGGCGCGGGGAACTGCGCGACCAGCCCCCACGGGCCCGCAGATAACAACCGTGCTGTCAGGCTCAGTTCGTACTGTCGTGCCAATGCAGTACACGCCGCTCAACGACAGTCACCGCGAGCAGCAACAGCACGCCCATCACCGCAAGGACAAGAATCGAGGCGTATACAACGGGGAGTTGATTCATCGAGGACGCCACACTGATCGCGGTCCCCAGACCCCCCGTGGAGCCGGACGCCGACATCTCGGCAACCACCGCCCCGATGATCGACAGCGGAAAGACGATCCGCAGCGCGGCGAAGAGATAAGGCAGCGCGTTGGGCACTCGCACATGCCACAGCAGCTCGACCCGGCTCGCGTCCATCGTCCGATAGACCTGCAACACCTGCTGAGGAACGGACCTCAACCCCGTAGCCGTGTTGATGAGAATCGGAAAGAAACAGATCAGCCCGGTGATGATCAGCTTGGGCATGGGCCCGAACCCGAAGGCGACGACCAGGGCCGGTGCCACCGCCACCAGCGGGGTCACGTTGAGGACGACAGCGACAGGCATCACCGCCCGCCGCACCAGCGGAAGTTCACTGGTCAGCACCGCGAGGACGAACGCCCCGACGAACCCCATCCCCAGCCCGGCCGTAGCCTCGCCAAGAGTCACCAGGGCGTTGTGGACGTAGTAGCCGATTTCATCGGAGAGTGAACTGCCGACGTCCGACAACGGCGGCAGCAGATAGGGAAGTTGCTCGGCCCCCCAATGCCAGAGCCCGGCAAGCAGCACCAGCATCACGACAAGGGGCAGCCACACGGCAGGCCGGATCCACGCGATCCGCGACCTCGGGTGCTTCAGACTGAACCGGGACGGTTCGACGGGCGGCGGTGTCTTCGCCGCCGGAGCGGTGGTGCGTTCGTCGGCTACGGTCATGTCCCTCACGCCCCCACTCACGCGGCTTCGCTGTGCCAGGCACGCCGCAGCCGCTCTCTCACCAGGTCCTCGTACTCGTGGAACCGCCGTTCCCCGAAGAGCCGTTCACCGCGCGGCCGGGGCAGGTCGACGTCGATACTCTCGACGATGCGGCCGGGGTTCGGTGCCATGACGACGACGGTGTCGGAGAGCCGTACGGCCTCGGACACGGAGTGGGTGACGAACAGGACGGTTGTCCGCAACTCCTCCCAGAGGTCGAGGAGTTGGTCCTGAAGGCTTTCGCGGGTGAACTCGTCGAGCGCCGAGAAGGGTTCGTCCATCACGAGCACGTCGGGTTGCAGGCCGAACGCCCGGACGATCGCGGCGCGTTGGCGCATCCCGCCGGAGAGCTGGGCCGGGAGTTTGTGCAGGGCGTCGCCGAGGCCGGCCTTGACGAGAAGTTCCTTCATGTCGGGGGCCGTTCGGCGTTCGGCGAAGTCGGCGATGCGTTCACGGCGCTTGCCCGCACCCCGGTTGATCTTCTGCGGCAGCGTGACGTTGCGCAGGACCGACAGCCACGGCAGCAGCGCGGGACTCTGCGGCACGAGCCCGATCATCTTGGCCGCGCACGCCTCCGCGGGCGTCACCCCGTGCACCAACACCTCACCGAGGTCCGGCTGTTCGAGCCCGGCGACGAGCCGCAGCAGGGTCGACTTTCCGCAGCCGCTGGGGCCGATGAGACTGACGAAACGGCCCGACGGCACCGTCAGGTGGACGTCGTCGAGGGCCGTGGTCGCGGCCGACCCGAACCCGTAGACCCGTCGTACCGACCGCAGTTCGAGTGCTGGCGTACCAGTCACCTTCACGCTCCCATCCATGTCGCGGGCACAAGTGCCCGATCCTGGAAGTCGGAGAGCGTGCGTAGCGAGTGCGACTGACTGCCACGCGGAAATCCGCTTAGGTGCCCCCGACCGTAGGAAGATTGTGTTTCGGGACACCGCATTCGTCTGTTACGGGCGTTTTACGTCTGGCCGCAACGGGAGTTGGAGCGGGAGGGCCGCGCTGCCGTCGTACACGTGGATCTCGATCCCGAGGTCCGCCGCCGCGCGCGCCACCCAGCCGCCGAGGGCCTGCACGATCAGCTCGGTGACCAGGAGCACCGCGCGCTCGGCGGTGGGTACGGACTCGCGCAGCCACAGCAGTTTGAACATGTCCGCCATGACCTTGTTGCGGTAGGCCGGTTTGTAGGCGCCCTGGTTTCCGACGAGTTGGACGAGCACACGGCAGGCGGGGTCGATCCCCTCGACCTCGACGCGGCTGCCGTCGGGCAGCATCAGCGGCTTCGGGCGCAGCGGGGTGCCGAGCAGGTCGCCGAGCGCGAGCAGCATGCGGCGTTCGACGGAACCCTCGGCGAAGCGGCTCCACTCGGTGGGGGCGTCAAGGACGGTCAGGTGCACCCGCCGCATCCTAGGAAAGCCCCGTTTCCCCTGTGTTGCCTGGCGCCGGACCACCCGGCCCGGCCTGCCGAACTCCCCTCCTTTGCCAGCCCTTTGGGCAACACTGCCCTCCCTTTGAACAAGGCGCCCGCCCCGCGCGTACCTCCAGGCACTGGCCACGCGTCAACTTCTCCAACGACCAGTTGGTTTCCCCGGGAGGCTCCCTTGCGTCGTATCAACGGTACGGCTGTGCTCATCGCGGCCATCGTCGCCACCACTGGCGCGCTGGTCTTTCCCATCTGGTCGTACGGCGACCGCGCGGGCACCGGTCAGGCGAACGTGGCGGCGGGCACGGTGAACACCCAGTGGGGGCCGCTGACGGCCGCCGACCGGGATCTGATCGTGCGGGTGCGGCTGGCCGGGTTGTGGGAGCTGCCGGCCGGGCAGCAGGCGGTCGAGCGGGCGCCGAGCCAGGCGATCAAGGAGGCCGGCGACCATCTCATCGTCGGCCACACCGACCTCGACAAGCGGGTGCGGATCATCGCGGCCCAGCTCAATGTCGCGCTGCCCAACGTGCCGAACGAGCAACAGCAGGGCTGGCTGCAGGAGATGAGCGCGGCGACCGGCGCGGAGTACGAGTACAAGTTCGCCAACCTGCTGCGGGCCGCGCACGGCAAGATCTTCCCGGCCATCGGCGCCGTACGGAACACCACCCGCAACACGCTGGTGAGACAGCTGGCCTCGGACGCCAACCAGACCGTCCTCGACCACATCACGGTGCTGGAGAAGACCGGGCGGGTCGACTTCGACGCCATCGCCAACGGGATCGCGAACGCTTCCACCGCCAGCCCGACCGGTCCCGCGGCGCCCGTACCCGGCCAGGTGGCGCCCTCGGCACCGGCCGCCGTAGCGAGCCCGAACATCGGGGCCACCTCACGGCCGTCCCCGGGCGCGCCGGGCACGGTCAACACCGGGCGACCGGATCCGGTCGACTCGAATGGGGTGCTGGGGTAGCGGTCCCGGGCAGCCGACCGTGCCCCGCCCCGAACCTCAAATGTTGCTCTGAAGGTGACACGGCCGGGATTCGGGGCCCGGCCCGGGGGCGATACCTCCGTCACACCGAACAGCGGTCCTGTGGAGTGGATGGATTTCAGCGAGGACGAAGACGGGGACGGGGACAGGCGATGGAACGACTGGGAACGGGCATCGGATGGCGGCCGGAGATCGCGGACGCCGTGGAACACCTGCCGGGCATCGACTGGGTCGAGGCCGTGGCCGAGAACCTCTGCCCCGGCCACCTCCCCGAATCGCTGCTACGGCTGCGCGAGCGCGGCGTGACCGTGATCCCGCACGGCGTCTCCCTCGGCCTCGGCGGCGCCGACCGGCCGGACGAGGGCAGGCTGACGGCCCTCGCCGAACGGGCCGAGGCCCTCGGCTCACCGCTGGTCACCGAGCACATCGCGTTCGTCCGCGCGGGCGGCCCGCTGACCGCCTCCCCGCTCCTCGAAGCCGGCCACCTGCTGCCCGTACCGCGCACCCGGGACGCCCTCGACGTGCTCTGCGAGAACATCCGCATCGCCCAGGACGCACTGCCCGTACCCCTCGCCGTCGAGAACATCGCCGCGCTGCTCGCCTGGCCGGGCGAGGAGATGACCGAGGGCCAGTTCCTGTACGAACTGGCCGACCGCACCGGCGTACGCCTCCTCATCGACGTCGCCAACCTGCACACCAACCGCGTCAACCGCGGCGAGGACCCGGCCAAGGCCCTCGCCGAACTCCCCGTCGAGGCCATCGCGTACGTCCATGTCGCGGGCGGCGTCGAACGCGACGGCGTCTGGCACGACAGCCACGCCCACCCCGTCCCCGCCCCGGTCCTCGACATCCTCACCGACCTGGCGTCCCGCGTCTCCCCGCCGGGAGTGCTGCTGGAGCGCGACGACAACTTTCCCGAAGCGGCGGAACTGGAGCGGGAGTTGACGTCGATTCGCGGGGCGCTGGACAAGGGGCGGGAGCGGGCGGATGGGGCCCGCGAGGGCCAGCAGACGCGTCTCACGACTCCGGCTCCGACACCGACAGCCATACCGCAGGCCTCCACACCGCAGGCCTCCGCCGCCGCCCGCCAGCGTCTCGCCCTGGCTCAGACCGCCCTGCTCTCCGCGCTGGTCGCCGGAACTCCGGTGCCCGAAGGGTTCGACCGGGTCCGGCTCGGTGTGCAGGCGCGGGCGCTCGGGGCGAAGCGGGCCGATGTCGTGGCGAAGGTGGCTCCCGAACTGCCGGAGATCCTCGGGGAGGCGTACCGGCCGGCCTTCCTCGCGTACACGCACACGCACCCGATGACCGGCGGCTACCGGCGGGACGCGCTGGACTTCGCCGGGCAGCTGCTGCTCTCGGGCGGGCCCGAGAGCGCCGAGGTGAGGCGGGAGTTGCGGGCCTGGTGGCTGGAGCGCTCGGGACCGGCCCCGCGTTCGACGCGCCCCACGGTCCGGCTCGCCCGTGCGACCCGGCGGGTACTGCTGCGCCGTTGACGGGTCGCGGTAGGGCCGAGAGGGGCCTTGGAAGGTGACAGTGACTCCACAGTAATATTGGGGTTCCGCACGAGAAGCGCACTCACGTGCGGTGCCGTCACAGGAGGCACCCCATGCGACCGCGACCCCCCGTAAAGGGCCGAGGCATATTCAGTGGCACCGGCGTCATCATCGTGGGCCTGACCGCGACCCTGGCGGCGCTGATCTTCCCGGTCTGGTCCTACGCCGACCGGTCGGGGACGACCGCCAACGTGCTCAGCGACCAGACCGTGGCGACGCAGTACGGGCCGTTGTCCGCACTGGACAAGGACTTCGTCACGCGGGTGCGTTTGGCCGGGCTGTGGGAGCTGCCGGCCGGGCAGCAGGCCGAGGAGAAGGGCACCACCGCGGCCGTACGGACGGCGGGGCAGCACCTCATCGACGGCCACACGTTCCTGGACGAGCGGGTGCGGGACGTCGCCGCGCGGCTCGGGCTGCCGTTGCCGAACCAGCCCAACGCCCAGCAACAGCAGTGGCTCGCCACCCTGAACGCGGCGCAGGGCGTGGACTTCGACCGCAAGTTCGCCAACATCCTGCGCCTCGCGCACGGCAAGGTGTTCACGGTGGTCGCCCAGGTCCGCGCCACCACCCAGAACTCCCTGGTCCGCGCCCTCGCCGACGACGCCAACACGACCGTCCTGGACCACATCAAGGTTTTGGAGGCCACCGGATACGTCGACTTCGCCGCGCTGGCCCGGGACATGGCCGCGAGCAGCACGCCCGCCGTCACCAACTCTCCCGCGGTGTCCGCCCCCGCCGCCGACCCCGGCCAGGTGGTCCCGCTGACCCCGTCGGTCTCGCCGACGTACTCGCTGCCGCCGCCCGCCTCCAGCCCGCCGCCGACACAGCCGTAGCCGTAGCACCGTTTCGGCCGTAGTCGGTTTCCGGACAAGTGGAACGTCACATGCAGACAACGCTCCGTCCGGATTGTGAACAAGGCATGGCGTCCTGCTGGGCCTTTGGCATAGAAACTTGGCATGTTCTGGGTCCTGCTCCTGCTCCTGGCCTGGGCCGTCACCGGCGCAGCGTGCACACGGCTGTGCCTGGCCGCCGTCAGAGCGGCGGCCGTCGACGCGGACGACTCGGGCAAGGGACACGATCTGACGCTCTACGAGGCGGCGTTCCTGTCCGGCGGTCCCGCGCGGGTCGCCGATCTGACGCTGGTCTCCATGGCGCGCCAGCACCGGCTGCTGCTCGCCCACACCGGCTGGGCGACCGTCGTCGACCCGCGCGGCCGGGACCCCATCGAGCGGTCGGTGATAGGCGCCATCGGGCCCGAGGGACAGTCCCGGATCGCCCCGGTGCGGGCCACCGCGGCGGCCACGGACGCGGTGCGCGACGTGGCGGACCGGCTCGTCGACGCGGGACTCGCCGTACCGGACGGGACCCGTACGACGGTCGCCTCCGGGGTCCGGCAGGTGCGGGCCGCCG
>NZ_JAWOAI010000154.1:0-19536 GCF_033194735.1 Streptomyces sp. W16 | reverse complement strand
GAGGCAGCCCAGAGCGGCGGCCCCGGCGGCGGCGACCGCCGTGACGGCGACGACCGCACGGGGACGGCTCCGCTGCCAGAACAGGGCCGCGCAGGAGACCGAGGCGAGCGCGATCGTCGGGGCCACCGCGTCGGGCCCGGGACCGCGCGGCAGGTTCAGCTCGCTGCCGAAGAGGAACATGGCGAACAGCAGGACCGCCGACATGGTGTCGACGGTGCGGATGTGCTCGTCCGCGTAGCGCTGCCAGCTGTGGTGCATCGACCCAGACTCCCGGCAGGACCCCCGTCCCGTCGTCGTGCGGCTGCCGACATTCGCGGCTACTGAGAACGCAGTACGCGCCGCCGGCCGTGTCATCCCCGGGCACGACCGCCGGCGCGTCACACGTTCTGCAGATAGGCCAGCACGGCCAGCACCCGGCGGTGCCCGCTGTCGCTCGGCGGCAGGCTCAGCTTGAGGAACACATTGCCGATGTGCTTGCTGACCGCGCGTTCCGTGACGACCAGGGTCTTCGCGATCGTCGTGTTGTCGTGGCCCTCCGCCATCAGCTTCAGCACCTCGCGCTCACGCGGGGTCAGCGAGTCCAGCGGTGAGTTGCGGCGCCGGGTGAGCAACTCGGTCACCACCTCGGGGTCGAGCGCCGTACCGCCGGCCGCCACCCGGTCCAGCGCGTCGAGGAACTCGTCCACACGGCCGATCCGGTCCTTGAGGAGATAGCCGACCCCGCTCGCCCCGACGCCCAACAGCTCGGCGGCGTACGACTCCTCGACGTACTGGGAGAGGACCAGCACCGGCAGCCCCGGGATCTTCTCCCGCGCGTCCAGGGCCGCCCGCAGGCCCTCGTCGCGGAAGCCGGGCGGCATCCGCACATCGAGCACGGCCACGTCCGGCCGGTGCTCCAGCAGCGCGGGCAGCACCTCCGGCCCGCTGCCGGCGACGGCCACCACCTCGTGCCCCGCCGACGTCAACAGCAGGACCAGGCCCTCCCTGAGCAGGGCGTTGTCCTCGGCGATCACGACCCTCACGACAGTCCCGCCTCAACCACGCTCACCAGACGCACGGCAGCTCCACTTCGATCACGGTAGGTCCCCCCACGGGGCTGGTCACAGTCACACTGCCGTCGAGCGCGGCCACCCGGCGCCGCATACCGAGCAGCCCCGATCCGCCCGCCTCGTCGGCTCCTCCCCGCCCCTCGTCGCGCACCTGGACACGCAGTCCGGTGCGGGCGCGGGCGAGACGGACCTCGGCGCGGTCGGCGCCGCTGTACTTGGCCGCGTTGGTCAGGGACTCGGCGATCACGAAGTACGCCGCCGCCTCCACCGCCGCCGGGGCGCGCGGCCCGTCGTGTCCGTCGGTCAGCCCGTCCACGGTCACGGTGACACCGAGCGCGCTGCTGGCGGCCAGCGCGCGCACCGCGCCGACCAGGCCCCGGTCGGTGAGGATCGGCGGATGGATCGCGCGGACGACGTGCCGCAGATCCGTCAGCGCCTCCTCGGCCAGCGTCTGCGCCTCGTCGAGCATCCGGCGGGCCGCCGCCGGGTCCTGGTCGTAGGCCCGCTTGGCGAGACCGATCCGCATCGACAGCGACACCAGCCGAGCCTGCGTCCCGTCGTGCAGGTCCCGCTCGATCCGGCGCAGTTCGGCCCCGTGCGCGGCGATCGCGCCCGCCCGGGTCTGCACCAACTCCTCGACCCGGACGGCCAGTTGGGCCTTCGGCGAGGGCTTCAGCAGGGCGGTCGACCAGTCGGCGTCCAGGTCCGCGAGCCGGCTGATCAACGGCAGCACGACGGCCTCGCGGCGCAGCAGCCCGCACCACACCCCGTCGACGACCAGCCCCAGTGGCCACAGCGGCAGCATCAGGACGGGCAGCGTGCCGTAGGCGTAGTAGGCGACCATCCAGCGGAAGTCGGTGAGCGTGCTCGGGTCACGGACCGCCGTGCGCACCCGCTCGCGCACGGTACCGGTGAGCGGCTGGTACGCCTCGGGGATCTTCCGCCCGGACCACGTGCCCGCCTGCTGCCGCTTGGCCCCGGCGATCCGCCGTATCAGCAGCACGGTCTCGGGCAGCATGAACGCGCCGACGACCGTGGCCGTGAGGATCGCGGTGATCAGCAGCACGGTGATGAAGATGTACGACCCGAAGGCCATCGCGGCGGAGATCACCAGCTGCAGTGTCGCCCGGGCCGCCTGCCGCAGGGTGTGGCGCATGGAGATCAGGTTATGCGCAGGGACCGGCGGGCGCGGGAGCGGACCGCTCGGCAGGGGTGCAGCCTGCTCCACCACGGGTTGGGGAGATCGTTCCACCCAGGGTTCGGGAGATCGCTCCCTCGTGTCGTCGGGTGGACGACGGAATCGTTGAAGCAACACGTCAACCAAGATCCAAGTCTGCTCGATCCGGAGGAACTCATTCATGAAGCCGCTGCTCGCGTCGAGACCCGTGCTGTGGTTCCTGTTCCTGTTCAACCTGGTCGTCGCCACCGCCGCGCCCTTCGTGGCCGACGGGCCGCAATCCGTCCTGACCGGCGTCGGCATGGGGGCGGTCTCGCTCGGAGCGGGCATCAGCCTGTTCCGGACCCGCCGGAAACCGGCCTGACGACCTTCTCCGCCGCCTCCGATGCCGGCGGAGCTCGAAGTCCACGGGAGGGGGTGTGTCCACGGACCCGGCGCCGAGCCGGGGGAGTGGCCGGCGACCGGGTCCGGGACGGCGCCGACCCCCGTCCCCACGGGTTCGGCGCGGGGGCCGCCTTCCGCTCAAGGCAGCCCCGGCTCTGGTGGGCGAGGGCTCAGTTGCACTCCTGCTTGTTGCGACCCGCCCTTGCGGTCGGGCTTGGTTGAGTTAGGCAAGCATATGCGACTTACTTGAGTCAAGCAATCGAATGGATATTGCTTGAGTCAGGCAAGCAGGGCGGTAGGCTGGAGCGCATGTCCACGTACGGCAGCATCAGTGAGACACGATCACTCGCCCGTGGTGGGGGGCAGCACCTGCTCGTCGCCGTGGACGAGCCGGACAACGCCGAACTCCTTTCCACGACACTGGAGTTGGCCGGCTATCGGATCGGGACGGCCGGCAGCGGCACCGAGGTGGTGTCGCGGCTGGCGGAGCAGCGGTTCGAACTGGTCGTCATCGACGCGGAGTTGCCGGAGATGGGTGCCCTTGAGCAGGGCGGCCGACTCGTCACGCACCGCCCGCCCGTCCTGCTGCTCACCGCCTGGGACGCCCTGGACAAGCTGCTGCCCGAACTGGGCGCGGGGGAGCGGGACTACGTCACCAAGCCGTTCCGGATCGCCGAAGTGCTCGCCCGTATCCAGGTGTTGCTGCGTGGCAGGGGCGGCGGCCGGGACGGCGCGCTGCACTACGCCGACCTGGTCCTGGACGACACCACCTGCCAGGCGCGGCGCGGCCGGCGCACGCTCGATCTCACGCCGGCGGAGTACCGGCTGCTGCGCCACCTCCTCGTCAACGCACACAAGGTGCTGTCCAAGGAGCAGATCAGCCGGTACGTCTGGGGCGACTTCCGCGGTGACAACGCGATGGAGCAACTGGTCTCCCGCCTCAGGCGCAAGGTGGACCGGGAGGGAGCGGCGCTGATCCATACGCGCCGAGGCTTCGGCTACTGGCTCGGGAGGGCGGCCGAGTAGGGGTGAGCGACGCGTCGGAGGGGCTGCGAGGGGTTCGCGGAGCAAACATGGACACCCTGTGAAGCGGGCTGCGGGGCAGGGGTGCGGTGACGCGGCTCCGCCCCGTTTCTTGTTGCGGCCGCGAGTCGCCGTCGTAACGCGCACGTCGGTCAACTCGCAGGCAATTCAGCTGAGTTCATCCTCCCCGACATCTCCGTCCGGTTCGTGGCAACAGTGGCGGGGGGTGATCTGGATCACGTCAGGTTGTTGTCAGGGAGCTGACCGGAAGGTGTCAGTCCGCTCTGTTTGCATGTGCTCATCGAGGCCTCGTTCGCACCACCCCGGCGCTCCGCCCCACGCGGAGCCCCCACCACCGAGGAGAGACATGGCCGACACCCTGACCGGCACCGCGCCCGACACGGCCGCGGAGGTCCCCGGATACCCGATGCAGCGGGACGCGCGCTGCCCCCTCGCCCCGCCGCCCGCCGTGCACGGGCTGCGCGACGGGAAACCGATCTCCAAAGTCCGTATCTGGAACGGCAGTACGCCCTGGCTGATCACCCGCCACGCCGACCAGCGCGCCCTGCTCACCGACCCGCGCGTCAGCGACGACGACCTGGAACCCGGTTTCCCCCATGTCAACGCGCACCGCGCCGAGATCGCCCCGCACACCCCGCGCCTGATCACCAACACCGACGCCCCCGAGCACACCCGGCTGCGCCGGACGGTCAACGCGCCGTTCCTCGTCAAGCGGATCGAGGCGATGCGGGCCCCCGTCCAGAAGATCGTCGACGAGCTGATCGACGACATGCTGGCCGGCCCCGATCCGGCCGACCTGCTCACCGCGCTCGCCCTGCCCGTGCCCTCGCTGGTCATCGCCGAACTGCTCGGAGTGCCGTACGAGGACCACGAGTTCTTCCAGCGGAGCAGCGGCATCGCGCTCGACAGCGCCGCCTCACCCCAGGAGGCGCGGGAGGCGAGCGGCGCGCTGGCCGCCTATCTGGACAAGCTCATCGGGCTGAAGCTGGAGAACCCGGGCGAGGGTGTGCTCTCCGAGATGGCGGGCCGGGTCGAGGCCGGTGAGATGACCCGTACCGAGGCCGTCCACATGGGCGTCGCCATGCTCATCGCCGGGCACGAGACCACCGCCACGATGATCAGCCTCGGCACGCTCGCCCTGCTCCAGAACCCCGGCCAACTCGCCCTGGTACGCGACACGGACGACCCCAAGGTCATCGCCGGCGCGGTCGACGAACTCCTGCGCTACCTCACCATCGTGCAGACCGGGGTCCGCCGGGTCGCCAAGGCCGACATCGAGATCGGTGGCGTCACCGTCCGGGCCGGCGAGGGCATGATCTTCGACCTGCACGCGGCGAACTGGGACCCCGAGGCGTTCCCCGAGGCCGACCGCCTCGACATCACCCGCTCCGCCCGCCGGCACCAGGCCTTCGGCTACGGCCCCCACCAGTGCCTCGGCCAGAACCTCGCCCGCCTCGAACTCCAGGTCGTCTACGGCACCCTCTACCGCCGTATCCCGACGCTCCGACTGGCCGCTCCCATCGAGCAGTTGGCCTTCGACCGCACCGGCACGACCTACGGCGTGGCCTGCCTGCCGGTCGCCTGGTGACCCACCTCCTCATGAACCGACCGAGAACGAACACAGAGCGAAGGACACAGCCATGAAGGTCGAACTCGACGAACCGAAATGCGTCGCCTCCGGGCAGTGCGTGGTCGCCGCCCCCGACGTCTTCGACCAGCGGGACGACGACGGCGTGGCGATCCTCCTGGAGGAGCACCCCGGCGCCGAACTCGTCGACGACGTACGGGAAGCCGTGGCGGTCTGCCCGGCCGCGGCCATCCGACTGGTGGAGCGGTGAACCGTATCGTCGTCGTCGGAGCCTCGGCCGCCGGACTCGCGGCGGCCGAGACGCTCCGCCGCGAGGGGTACACCGGCACGCTCACCCTCGTGGGCGAGGAATCCCATCTGCCGTACGACAGACCGCCGTTGTCCAAGCAGGTCCTCGCCGCGGAGTGGGAACCGGACCGGGTCGCCCTGCGCACCCCGGCCGACCTGGCCGGGCTCGACCTCGACCTGCGTCTCGGTGTCGCCGCGACCGCGCTCGACCTCGCCGCGCAGGAGGTGTGGCTGTCGGACGGCGCGCAGGTGTCGTACGACGGGCTGATCATCGCCACCGGGGTACGCCCGCGGCGGCTGCCGGGTGAGGGCGCGCATGTGCTCCGCACGCTCGACGACGCTCTCACGCTGCGTGAACGGCTCGGCCCCGGGCAGCGGTTGGTCGTGGTCGGCGCCGGTTTCCTCGGCGCGGAGGCCGCCGCCGTGGCCTGGCGGCTCGGCGCTCAAGTGACCTTGCTGGAACCGGCGTCCGTGCCCCTGGCGCACGCGGTCGGCGAGCAGGTCGGCCAGGTGCTGGCCCAGGCCCACATGGACCACGGCGTGAACCTGCGCACCGGGGTCTCCGTCACCGAGGTGACCGACGAGGGCGTACGGCTCGGGGACGGCGAGGAGATCGAGGCCGACGAAGTGCTCGTCGCGATCGGCTCGCTGCCGAACACCGCGTGGCTCGCCGACAGCGGCCTTCCGGTGGGGGACGGTGTGGTGTGCGACGAATACTGCGAGGCCGCGCGGAACGTCTACGCGGCCGGTGATGTCGCCCGCTGGTACAACCCGCTCTTCGGGACGTCGATGCGGATCGAGCACCGCACCAACGCGGCGGAGCAGGGCATGGCCGCCGCCCGCAACCTCCTCAACTCCCATGCGCGCAAGGCGTTCGCGCCCGTGCCCTACTTCTGGTCCGACCAGTACGACATGAAGATCCAGGCCCACGGCCATCTGCGCGGCCATGACGAAGCCGCCGTGGTGGACGGGGACTTGGACGAACGGCGGTTCGTGGCCGCCTACCGCACCGGCGACCGGCTCACCGGCGCCCTCGCCGTCGGCATGCCGCCGAAGGCGATCCGTGCCTGGCGGCAGGCCATCGCCGCCGGAGCGAGTTGGCAGGAGGCCGTCCATGGCACAGCAACCGTCTGATCAACCCCGTGACGTCGTCGTGGTCACCGGCGCCGGAGGCATGGGCACGGCGATCGCCCGCCGCCTCGGCAGCGGACGCACCCTGTTCCTCGCCGACGCCTCGCGCGGCCAACTCGACCGCACCGTCGCCGCGTTGCGCGCCGAGGGCTACGCCGCGCACGGAGTCCTCACCGACATCTCCGACCGTACGGCCGTCGAGAAGCTCGCGCAGAGCGCGGCCGGCGAGGGCCGGGTCGTCGCCGTGGCGCACACGACCGGGGTCTCCGCCTCGATCGCGTCGGCGCGCACGATCCTGGAGGTCGACCTGCTGGGCACGGTCCATGTGATCGACGCCTTCGAGACGGTGGCAGGGCGCGGCACCGCGCTGGTCGCCGTGTCCAGCATGGCCGGGCACTACGCCTCGCTCAACCCCGAGGACGAGGCCGCCCTGGCGACGGCCCCGGCGGAGGAACTGCTCTCCCTGCCCGTCGTCACCGCCGTGGGCGACGACTCGCTGCGCGCCTACATGGTCGCCAAACGCGCCAACCATGTGCGCGTGGAGGCCGCCGCGCTCCCCTGGAACCTGCGCGGCGCCCGCATCAACACCGTCAGCCCCGGCGTCATCTCCACCGCGATGTCGAAGGCCGAGGCCGAGTCGCCGCACGGCGGGCACATGCTAAAGATGATCGACGACTGCGGAGCGCGCCGCACCGGCACACCCGGCGAGATCGCCGACGCGGTGGCCTTCCTCACCGGCCCGCAGGCGCAGTTCATCACCGGCACCGATCTGCTCGTCGACGGCGGTCAGGCCGCGTGGGTCCGCCGGCACATGCGGCACTGACGGTCCCGCCCCGGACGCCCGCCACCCACGCGCTGCTCGTCGAACGACGTGAAGGCGGAAGGGCGGGCTTCGGTCGGTTCAGTCCCGCGACGTGAGAATGCTCAGCGCGTTCGCCGCCACGATCGCTCCGATCCCCGCCCACTCCGCCCAGCCCAGCCGCTGACCGAGGCCGATCCACCCGACCACGGCGGCGAGCACCGGATTGACACTCATGAACAGCCCGAAGGCCGGAGCCGGCACCCGGCGCAGCGTGAACAGATCGGCCAGATACGGCACCGCCGACGAGAGCACCCCGGCCGCCACCGCACACCCGGCCGCCGCGAGCGTCGGCGGATGCCGGACGGCGACGACGATCCCGACCGGCAGGAACATCAGCGCGGACACCCCGGCCGCAGCCGCCGAACCCTGTGCCCCGGGGACGCGGTCGCCGACGGTCCGGTTGAGCAGGATGTACGACGCCCAGCACGCGGCGGCGAGCAGCCCGAGACCCATGCCCAGGTAGTCGGCCGAGGGGCGCGGGCGCATGAGCGTCACCACGCCCGCCGCCGCGATGAGCGCGCAGCAGACATCGACGCGCCGCCGGGTCGCGGCCAGCGCGATGGACAGCGGACCCAGGAACTCCAGCGTCACCGCCAGACCGAGGCCGACGCGGTCGATCGCGGTGTACAGGGACAGGTTCATCGTCCCGAACACCACCGCCAGCAGCAGTACGGGCCACCACTGCCGCCGGGTGAACTCCCGCAGCCGGGGCCTGCCCACGGCGAACAGCACGGCCGCGGCGACGTACTGGCGCACCGCGACGACCCCCACCGGCCCGATCACAGGGAAGGCGAGGGAGCCGAGCGCGGCACCGGTCTGGTTGGACAGCCCGCTGCCGGCCATGGTGGCCACCCCGGCGAGACCCACCCGGGACGGCCGAGGGCTGCCAAGTGACGTGCCGATCAAGGGAGTTGTCGCTGCGGAGGCTCCAGGCATGCTCCGATCGTGCGCCTCGCCCGCACTTGCGCAAAATGCAACAACTGGACGATCTATACGCTGGGGTCATGGATCTGGAGCTGAGACAGTTGCGCTGTCTCGTCGCGATCGTCGACGAGGGGACCTTCACGGACGCCGCCCTCGCGCTCGGCGTCTCCCAGGCAGCCGTCTCCCGCACCCTCGCCTCACTCGAACAGGCCCTGGGCATACGGCTGTTGAGGCGCACCTCCCGATCGGTGACCCCGACGAGCACCGGGCTGCGAGTGGTCGCGCACGCCCGGCGGGTCCTCGCCGAGGTCGACGACCTGGTCCGGGACGCCACCTCGGGCCACGCCCATCTGCGCATCGGCTACGCCTGGTCGGCGCTCGGCCGCCACACGCTGTCCTTCCAGCGGCGCTGGAGCCGGGCGCACCCGGAGACCGACCTGCACCTGATCCGCGTCAACTCGGCCACCTCGGGCCTCGGGGAAGGCGCCTGCGACCTGGCCGTCGTCCGCAGACCGCTCGACGACCGGCGGTTCGAGTCGGCCATCGTCGGGCTGGAGCGACGGCTGTGCGCCATGGCCTCGGACGACCCGCTGGCCCGGCGCCGCTCGGTCCGGCTGGCCGACCTCGCCGGGCGCACCCTCCTCGTCGACCGCCGTACCGGCACCACCACCGCGGACCTGTGGCCGCCCGACTCCCGCCCGGCCACCGAGGACACCCACGACGTGGACGACTGGCTCACCGTGATCGCCACCGGCCGCAGCGTCGGCATGACCGCGGAATCGACCGCCAACCAGTACCCGCGGCCCGGAGTCGTCTACCGGCCGGTGCGCGACGGCGAGCCCATCGCCGTACGGCTCGCCTGGTGGAAGGACGACCCGCACCCCGCCACCCAGGCCGTGCTGGAACTGCTCAGCGCGCTCTACCGGGAGACCTGAGGCACTCACCCTTATGGCCCACGGCGGTGGCCTCCACCAGGGGCCCGTTCGACGCTGAGCCCATGAGCCCTGGTCATGCCCACTCGTCGAAGCGGACGAGAATCGTCCTCCTGGTGGCCGTCGTCGTCGCGGCCCTCGTCACGGGCCTCGCGCTGCTGCCCGACACCTTCTCGGCGGACGCCGACGCGAGAGTCACCAGGGTCACCGCCGGCGGCGACGTGGGCAAGAACCTGCCGGTCACCAAGCCGAAGATCTCCTGTGCCGACCTCCTCCAGAAGGACTTCGGCGCGCTCGACGAAGCGGCGACCTCCGTCGCCTCCGCGACCGTCGTGGCCAAGGGTGGCACCAACGCGTACGAGTACTGCGACGTCAAGGGCACCGTCGCCCCGCAGATCCAGTTCGAACTGCGGCTGCCGACCCGGACGTACCGGCAGCGCTACCTCCAGGAAGGCTGCGGCGGCTACTGCGGCATGGCCGGCGTCAGCGCCCAGCCCGCCGCCTCCACCGGTTGCGTCCCCGTCACCGACGGTTCCTTCGCCCTCGGCCAGGACAACCAGGGCCACGTCTCCACCTCCGGCACGGGCGGCGGCTCCGCCGAGGTCTGGGCGACGAACCCGCAGCTCAAGGTGGACTTCGGCTACCGCTCCGAGCACGCCTTCGCCACCGCCGCCAAGGCGATCACCAAGGCCTTCTACGGCGCCGAGCCGACGTACTCCTACTACGACGGCTGCTCGGACGGCGGGCGCGAGACGCTGATGGAGGTGCAGCGCTACCCCGGCGACTTCAGCGCCGCCCTGGTCGGCGCCCCGGCCTTCAACCAGACCGCGCTCAACGCGATGCAGGAGGCCTACCTCTCGACCATCGACTTCCGCGCGGACGGCTCGACGATCCTGCCCGCCTCGAAGCTCTCCATGCTGCACAAGGCCGTCATCGCGAAGTGCGCCGATCCCAAGCTGAACAACGACCTCATCCAGGATCCGGCGACCTGCACCTTCGACCCGGCGAGCCTCAAGTGCGCCGAGAACAAGGACAGTTCGAGCTGTCTCACCTCCGAGCAGGTCGACGTCGTACGGAAGGCGTACGCGGGTGTGACCGCCCCGGACGGCACCCATCTCTACACCGGCGGCCAGCCGTACGGCTCCGAGGCGGCCTGGGAGGGGCTGTTCATCCCGAAGGCCGGTCAGGGGCAGACGTCTGTCCAGCTGTACGGGATCGGGCTCGGGTTCCTGCGCTGGGTCGGCAGGTGGGAGGCCGACCCGACGCTGAAACTCGACGCGTCGCTGTTCACCGTCGACACCTTCAAGGCGTACCAGCGGGAGGTCTCCGGGATCTACGACGCCACCGACCCGGACCTCACCAAGTTCCACGAAGCCGGCGGCAGGCTCATCCAGTGGCACGGACTGACCGACCCCAATATCCCGCCCACCGGCACCCGGGCCTACCGCCAGGCCATGATCGACACCATGGGGCAGGGCGACGTCGACGACTTCTACCGGCTGTACCTCTTCCCCGGCGTCAACCACTGCGGCGGAGGTGCCGGGGCCGACAGCTTCGACCTGCTGAGCAAGCTGATCGACTGGCGTGAGACCGGAAAGGCGCCAGGGGCCGTCATCGCGTCCAAGACCAGCGGCGGCAGCCAGCCCGGGGGACCGGCGGGCGGTCAGCTCGGCGGCGACACCAAGGCTTCCGCCGTGGCGAGCAGCAGCGCGCCCACCGTCGAGTACACCCGGCCCGTCTACCCGTATCCGCAACTCGTCGCCTACGACGGCTCGGGCGACAAGGACGACGCGGCCAACTACCGTGCCTACACGCCCGACAAGCTGCCCGACGACCACTACAAGTGGGCCGGGTCCTTCACCTCCGGGTACCAGGAGTGGTGCGAGACGAAGGACGGCAGGTCGATGAGCTGCACCCGTCACAAGCCGTAGAAATCCGCTGTCCACTGCCCGTCCATGGCCGGTCCATGGGCGGGCAGTGGCATGTCTGAGGTAAGTATGGGCGGAAGCATGCCTGCAATACGGCGGACAAAATTGTTGACAATCTTGTTTGGCTAGATTTAGGTTCGACAGGCACTCACTCAGGGAGGGCAACGATGCCGAAAGAAGCCCGTCCGAGCACCGGGGAGCAGGCCAAGCAGCACGCGCTCACGCAGCTGCGGCAGGCGATCCTGCACGGCGACATGGCACCGGCACAGCGGTTGGTGGAGAACGAGCTCGCCGAGCAACTCGATGTGACGCGGGCCAGCATCCGCGCGGCGCTGATCGATCTGGCGGCCGAAGGACTGGTCGAGCGGATCCGCAACCGGGGCTCCCGGGTGCGGGTGGTCACCGTGGAGGAAGCGGTCGCCATCACGGAGTGCCGCATGGTCCTGGAGGGACTGTGCGCGGCCAAGGCGGCCGTCGCGGCCAGCGACGACCAGCTGACCGAACTGGCGAACCTGGGCCGGGCCATGACCAAGGCCGTGGCCGACGGCGAACCGGTGACGTACTCCGAGCTCAACCACGAACTGCACGACAAGGTCCGGGAGTTCTCCGGCCAGCAGACGGCCGTGGCCCTGCTGGAGCGGCTCAACGCCCAACTGGTGCGTCACCGCTTCCAGTTGGCGCTGCGGCCGGGGCGTCCGCAGCAGTCCCTGAGTCAGCATCTGGCGATGATCGAGGCGATCACGGCCAGGGACCCGCTGGCGGCCGAGGCGGCCGTCCGCGCCCATCTCACCAGTGTGATCGAGGCGTTGCGCGACTGACGCGCGGCGGATCGGCACACCTGGGGCGGGCGCACACCTGTCCACCAAGGAGATTCGAGTCATGACGCACGGCAACGCGCCCGCCTCCCCCACGCTCGACGACGCTCGCGCGGGGGGACCCCCATCACGATCGACACTCGTCGTCACGGCGCACGCCGGGGACTTCGTCTGGCGGGCGGGCGGAGCCATCGCCCTCGCCGCCGCCCGCGGCGAGAAGGTCACCATCGCCTGTCTGACCTTCGGCGAGCGCGGCGAGTCCGCCAAGGCCTGGCGTGAGGGCAAGCAGCTGGACGAGATCAAGGCGATCCGCCGCGACGAGGCCGAGCGCGCCGCGGCCACCCTCGGCGCCGAGGTCCTCTTCTACGACGCCGGCGACTACCCCCTGGTCGCCACCGCCGAGCTGACCGACAAACTCGTCGAGGTCTACCGCGCCACCCAGCCGGACGTCGTGCTCACCCACCCCACCGAGGACCCGTACAACGGCGACCACCCGGCCGCCAACCGGATGGCGCTGGAGGCGCGCGTCCTGGCGCAGGCCATCGGCTATCCCGGCGAGGGCGAGATCATCGGCGCCCCGCCGGTCTTCTACTTCGAGCCGCACCAGCCCGAGATGAGCGGCTTCAAGCCCGAGGTCCTCCTCGACATCACCGAGGTCTGGGACACCAAGCGCAAGGCGATGGAATGCCTCGGCGCCCAGCAGCACCTGTGGGACTACTACACCGACCTGGCCGTCCGCCGCGGCGTCCAGCTCAAGCGCAACGCCGGCCCGAACCTGGGCCTGGCCCACAAGACGATGGCCGAGGCGTACATGCGTCCGTACCCGCAGATCGCCAAGGAGCTGGCATAACCATGGGCGGCGTGATCGTCACCAACCCCCCGAAGGCGGACGCCGAGGACGTCGAGGCACTGGCCGCCTTCGGCGTGGCCACCGTCAGCGAGGCCATGGGCCGCACCGGTCTGCTCGGTCCCTCAATCCGCCCTGTCCAGCAGGGAGTTCGGGTCGCCGGCACCGCCGTCACCGTGCTCAGCTGGCCCGGCGACAACCTCATGATCCACGCGGCCGTGGAGCAGTGCGGCGAGGGCGACATCCTCGTCGTCACCACCACCTCCCCGTGCACGGACGGCCTGTTCGGTGAGCTCTTCGCCACCGCGCTCCAGAAGCGCGGGGTGCGCGGTGTCGTCCTCAACACCGGCATCCGCGACACCCAGGAACTGCGCGACATGGGCTTCGCCGCCTGGTCCCGCGCCGTCTCCTCGCAGGGCACCGTCAAGGCCACCGGCGGCTCGGTCAACGTGCCGGTCGCCATCGACGGCCAGGTCGTCCGCCCCGGCGACGTGATCGTCGCCGACGACGACGGTGTGGTGGTCGTACCGCGCGAGAAAGCCCGCGAGACGGCTGCGAAGTCCGAGGCCCGCGAGGCCAAGGAAGCGGCCACCCGTGCCGCCTTCCTGGAGGGCCAACTCGGCCTGGACCGCTACGGGTTGCGCGACACCCTCAAGCAACTCGGCGTCGAGTACCAGTCGTACGAGGAATACACCGGAGCCGGTTCGTGACCGGGCCCGCGGAGGTGCGCTGCATGCTCATGCGCGGCGGCACCTCCAAGGGCGCCTACTTCCTGGCCGAGGACCTCCCCGCCGACCCCACCGCACGCGACGACCTACTGCTGCGCGTCATGGGCAGCCCCGACCCTCGCCAGATCGACGGCCTGGGCGGCGCCCACCCGCTCACCAGCAAGGTGGCCGTGGTCTCCGCCTCGGCCGACCCCGAGGCCGACGTCGACTACCTGTTCCTGCAAGTCGCCGTCGACCGCCCCGAGGTGACGGACCGTCAGAACTGCGGCAACATCCTTGCCGGAATAGGCCCGTTCGCCGTGGAGCGGGGGCTCGTGGCCCCCGCCGACGGCGAGACGTCCGTCCGCATCCGCATGCTCAACACCGGGGAACTCGCGATCGCGAGCTTCCCCACACCGGGCGGCCGGGTCGACTACACCGGCACCGCCGAGATCTCCGGCGTGCCCGGCACCGCGGCCCCCGTGGTCATCGAATTCCCGCAGGGCAGCAGCCCGTTGCTGCCGACGGGCCGTATCCGGGACGTCATCGCCGGCACCGAGGTGACCTGCGTCGACAACGGCATGCCGGTCGTCCTGATCCCGGCCGCCGCGCTCGACGTCACCGGCTACGAGAGCCCCAGGGACCTGGAAGAGAACCTCACTCTCGCCGACCGCCTCCGGGAGATCCGCCTGGAGGCCGGCAAGCTGATGGGCCTCGGGGACGTCGAGAACACCACGGTGCCCAAGCTCAGCCTGCTGGCACCGCCCAGGGACGGTGGCGCGGTCATGACCCGCACCTTCATCCCCGTGCGCTGCCACACCTCGATCGGCGTCCTGGGCGCCGCGAGCGTGGCGGCGGGGCTGCTCCTGCCCGGCGGGGTGGGGGAGGGCATCGCGGACGTCAACGAACAAAGTGACCGAATTCGCATCGAGCATCCCAGCGGATTCCTAGACATCGAAACTAGCGTGACCCCCGCATCCGGCGAGGCCGCTCCCGTGGTCCGCAGAACCGCCGTGGTGCGCACCGCCCGCAAGATCTTCGACGGCACCGTCTTCCCCCGGTCCGCCGAAACCACCCCCACACCCGCACTCGTACGACCCCTTGGAGGCAACGATGGCTCCGCCGCTCGGTGACATCGCCCATATCGGCCACGCCCAGCTCTTCACCCCGGACCTGGACGCCAGTGTCGCCTTCTTCACCGACTACCTCGGGCTGACCGTCAACGGGCAGGACGGCGACACCGTCTACCTCCGCACCTACGACGACTACGAGCACCACAGCCTGGTCCTCACCGCCCGCGCACAGCCCGGCCTCGGCCGCCTCGCCCTGCGCACCTCCAGCGAGGAGGCGCTCCAGCGCCGTATCAAGGCGGTCGAGGAGGCGGGGGGCTCCGGCCGATGGGCCGAGGACGAACCCGGCCTCGGCAAGCTGTACGTCACCACCGACCCGGACGGCCACGAGCACGCCCTGTACTGGGAGAGCGAGCACTACCAGGCCCCCGACGAGCTGAAACCGGCCCTGAAGAACCAGCCGCAGGCCAAGCCCAACCGGGGCGTCGGTGTACGGCGCCTCGACCACATCAACTTCCTTGCCGCGGACGTGCTTTCGAGTGCCGAGTTCCAGCAACAGGTGCTGGGCGCAAGGCCGACGGAGCAGATCCAGCTCAACAGCGGGCGGATCGCGGCGCGTTGGCTGACGTACACGAACAAGTCGTACGACGTGGTCTACACGGAGGACTGGACCGGTTCGACCGGCCGGCTGCACCACATCGCCTTCGCGACCGACACCCGCGAGGACATCCTGCGCGCGGCCGATCTCGCCATCGACACAGGCGTGTTCATCGAGACGGGCCCGCACAAGCACGCCATCCAGCAGACGTTCTTCCTCTACGTCTATGAACCCGGCGGCAACCGCATCGAGTTGTGCAACCCGCTCACCCGACTCGTCCTGGCGCCCGACTGGCCGCTGATCACCTGGACCGAGGAGGAGCGGAAGAAGGGGCAGGCCTGGGGCCTGAAGACCATCGAGTCGTTCCATACGCACGGGACGCCACCGGTCGGCTGAGCGACGCGCAAGGCCCACCGGAGCCACCCCCGCGCGATTGTCGATGAGATTGTTGACAAAAACGTTGACTATCGCGGGGGTGGCTCCTTAGCGTCTAGCGCACCAAGCACGAGAGGTAACCAACGATGTCTTCCTCCCCCTCCCCGTCCCCCGCTCTGTCCGCCCGTGGCAGCCGACTGGCCCTCCTGGCCATCGGCCTGTGCTGGCTGGCCGTCCTCTTCGACGGCCTCGACATGTTCATCTACGGCTCGGTGCTCCCGCACCTGCTGGAGACGAAGACCTTCGGTCTCACCCCGGACCAGGCCGGCGACCTCGGCAGCTACGCCACCTTCGGCATGCTGGTGGGCGCCCTGACCGCGGGCACGGTCGCGGACCGGATCGGCCGCAAGCAGCTGATGATCGCCTGTGTGACGCTCTTCTCGCTCGCCTCCGGCATCTGCGCGATGTCCGGCAGCGTCGAGGTCTTCGGCCTCGGCCGCACCCTCGCCGGCGTCGGCCTCGGCGGTCTGCTGCCCACCGCGATCAGCATGGTCTCCGACTACGCCCCGCGCGGCCGTACGGCCCTCACCATCGGCATGCTGATGACCGCCCACCACGCGGGCGGCATCCTCTCCGCCTACGTGGCCAAGTGGCTGGTGGACCCGGTCGGCTGGCGCGCCGCCTTCTGGGTCTGCGTCCTCCCGCTGCTCTTCGTCCCGGTGCTGCTGAAGTTCCTGCCCGAGTCGCTGAGCTTCCTGGTCGCCAAGGGCCGCACCGACGAGGCCGGCGCCCTCGCCGAGCGCTTCGAGGTCGAACTCCCCGCCGCCACCGGCAAGAAGACCGCGGCCGACCGCTGGGACGCCCTGCTCGCCCTCTTCCGCGGCGGCGAATGGCTCCAGACCCTGCTGTACTGGTTCGCCTCCTTCGGCGGCCTGCTCCTCGTCTACGGCGTCGCCACCTGGCTGCCCACCCTGATGCGCTCCGAGGGCTACGCGCTCGCCGACGCTCTCACCTTCGTCGTCGTCTTCAACCTCGGCGGCATCGTGGGCATGCTCGCCGCAGGCCGTGCCGCCGACCGCTTCGGTGCCCCGCGCATCTCGTCGATCTGGTTCGCGCTCACCGCCGTGGGCGTCTTCCTGCTCGGTGTCCACATGGGCCAGGCGGTGACGATGCTGGTCGTCTTCCTCACCGGCGTCTTCCTCAACAGCGCCCAGACGATGATCTACGCGACGGTCTCCATCCGCTCCACCCCGGCCAACCGCGCCACCGCGGTCGGCTGGACCTCCGGCATGGGCCGCTTCGGCGCCGTCTTCGGCCCGTGGCTCGGCGGCCAGCTGCTCGCCTCGGGCAACGGCGACTGGGGCTTCACGTCCTTCGCGATCGCCGGTCTGTCGTCCATGGTGTTCATCGGGATCGCCGCCCTGCGCAGCTCGAAGCAGGCCGCGCAGACCAGCACCCCGCAGGAGCTGGTCGGCACCCACTGACCGGGAAGGGCACAAACGGAGGCGCCCGCGTCGAAAGACGCGGGCGCCTCCGTTTGCGGCGGGTCAGTCCTTGCCCATCTGGTCCTCCGCAGACAGGTGTTCCACCGTCCTGCCCGTCTCGGTGAACGTCCGTGTCACATAGCCCGACGAGTACACCCACAGGATGCGCAGCGGGGTGTCACCCACGTTCCGGAACAGGTGCGGGATCGGTGAGGGGACGTACGTCGTGTCGTACTGCTCCAGCTTCGTCACCTCGCCGTCGACCCACACCTCCGCCTCGCCCTCCAGGATCGTCACGTGCTCGTCGCAGTTGTGCGAGTGCAACGGCGCCCCGGAGCCGACCGGATACACGCTCATCCCACTGGTGATCAGGTTCTCGCCGCCCGCCGACGGTGTCGTGACGAGAGGGGTCGTCACCACGGCGCCGCCCCGGTCGAGCAGGGGTACGGACGCGACCTTGATGATCGTGGTCATCCGGAGTTCCTTTCCACTTACACACTTCCGCGTCGAACGACGTTAGGCCTCGCGCGGGGGAATGGGTGCCCTCTGGCGTGCAGCTTTACCTTGCATTTCCAGAGGGGTGAGCTTTCCGGACCCGGCTGTAGCGTCGGCACGCATCGCACGGCTTCACGAACCGTGCACGTAACGCGCCGGAAAGAAAAGGCAGGTATCGGCCCATGAGGCTCCCCGTTCTCACCGAAGAGGAAATGGACCCGCGCCAGCAGGAACTGGCCGCCCGCATCGCCGGCCGACGCGGCGGAGTCCGCGGACCCTTCCGGGTCTGGCTGCACAGCCCGGAGATGTGCGAACGGGCCGAATCCCTCGGCGCGTTCGCCCGCTTCGACAGCAGCCTCCCCAAGCACCTGAGCGAACTCACGCTGCTGATGGCCGCCCGGAACTGGGACGCGCAGTACTCCTGGAACGCCCATGTGCACCAGGCGATCGAGGCAGGCATCCCGGAGGCCGCCGTCAAGGCGATCGCCGAGAAGCGCGAGGCCGTCTTCGACAACGAAGTGGACCAGGCCTTCTACCAGTTCTGCCGCGAGATCCTCGACGACCACTTCGTCACCGACGACACCTTCGCCGCCGCACTGGAGCACTTCGGCTCCAAGGGCCTGGTCGACACCATCGGCGCGCTCGGCAACTTCACCATGCTCGGCATGTGCCTCAACACCTTCCAGGTGGACCTCCAGGCCGACAAGGAACCCCCGTTCCCGGACATCCGCGGCTACGGCCGTACCGCCCCGGACGACGCCGACGGCACCGAGCCACGCCCGTGACAACCCCGGGGGGAGACGCGGTACTTCGCGTCCGGGGCGTCACCAAGAGCTTCGGCGGAGCAGCCGCGCTGAAGGGCGTGGACCTCGACCTCCACCCGGGCGAGGTCCACGCCCTGATGGGCATGAACGGAGCCGGCAAGTCGACGCTGGTACAGGTCCTTTCGGGGATCCACCAGCCCGACGACGGCAGCGTCGAGGTCAACGGGCAGACGCAGCACGGACTTACGGTGCGCAAGGCCCGCCGGCTCGGCATCGCCTCGGTGCCGCAGCGCCGCGAACTGGCGATGGGGCTCACCGTCGCGGAGAACGTGCTGCTGGGCGACCTGCCGACCCGGGCCGGCGCCGTGCGCTGGAAGGCGGTCGACGCCGAGGCGCACATGGCACTTGAGGCCCTCGGCATCGACATCGACGTGACCCGGACCGCGGGTTCGCTCACCGTCGCCGAGCAGACCATGGTCGAGGTGGCCCGCGAGGTCCGCCGCGGCGGACGCATCCTGATCCTCGACGAACCGACCGCCTGTCTGAGCGCCGAAGCGGCGCACCAGATACGGGAGTTGGTACGTACCCTGCGCGACGAGGGTGTGGCAGTCGTCTACATCTCGCACTACATCGACGAGGTGCTGGCCGTCGCCGACCGGGTGACGGTGCTGCGGGACGGGGCCGTCGTACGCAGCGCGCCCGCCGCCGAGTTCGACGCCGCCGGTCTCGTACGGAGCATGGTGGGCAGGGATGTCGTGTCCCAGCGGTCCGGGCGGCCCGCCCCCAAGGACGAGATCGGGCTGACCGTGCGCGGCCTCACCGACGGCCGGGCCGTACGGGACTTCACCGTCGAGGTGCGCAAGGGCGAGATCGTCGCCGTGCTCGGCCCGGCCGGAGACGCGCAGTCGCGCCTCTTCGACCTGCTCTCCGGCCGCCGCCGCCCCGATACCGGCCACCTCGCCGTGGACGGAACTCCGGTGCCGTTCGGCCGAGTTCACGCCTCGCTCGCCAGCGGCCTGCGCTGCGTCACCGGCGACCGCCGCGCCCTGGGCCTGGTCCCCGAGCTCTCCCTGG
>NZ_JAWOAI010000153.1:0-19658 GCF_033194735.1 Streptomyces sp. W16 | reverse complement strand
GGCACCGGGCGGCCACGCGACGCCGGCGGCTGACGCTGGCGGCGGCGGGGGTGGTGCTGGTCGCGGCGGTGGGGGTCGGTACGTGGGCGGCGACGTCGGGGGACGACTCCGGCGTGACGTCCCCGGACACGAAGAACTCGGCACCGGCTTCGCCCTGACCTCGCCGTACAACCACCGGCACGCCCCGCTTGGCGGAGCCGTTACGCTGGAGGCGTGGCAGTCGTCGATGTATCCGAAGAGCTCAAGTCCCTCTCCTCGACCATGGAGTCGATCGAGGCCGTCCTTGACCTGGACAAGCTGAGGGCAGATGTCGTCGTCCTTGAGGAGCAGGCGGCAGCGCCCTCCCTGTGGGACGACCCGGAGGCGGCGCAGAAGGTCACCAGCAAGCTGAGTCACCTCCAGGCCGAGATCCGCAAGACCGAGGCCCTGCGCGGCCGGATCGACGACCTCTCGGTCCTCTTCGAGATGGCCGAGGAGGAGGACGACCCGGACACCCTCGCCGAGGCGGAGCACGAGCTGACCGCCGTCAAGAAGGCGCTGGACGAGATGGAGGTCCGCACCCTCCTCTCCGGCGAGTACGACTCCCGCGAGGCCGTCGTCACCATCCGCGCGGAGGCCGGCGGCGTCGACGCCTCCGACTTCACCGAGAAGCTCCAGCGCATGTACCTGCGCTGGGCCGAGCGCCACGGCTACAAGACGGAGCTCTACGAGACGTCGTACGCCGAAGAGGCCGGCATCAAGTCGACCACCTTCGCCGTGCACGTCCCGTACGCCTACGGCACGCTCTCCGTAGAGCAGGGCACCCACCGCCTCGTGCGGATCTCGCCCTTCGACAACCAGGGCCGCCGTCAGACCTCCTTCGCGGGTGTCGAGATCCTGCCGGTCGTCGAGCAGACCGACCACATCGAGATCGACGAGTCCGAGCTGCGTGTGGACGTCTACCGGTCATCCGGTCCCGGCGGCCAGGGCGTCAACACCACCGACTCCGCGGTCCGCCTCACCCACCTCCCCACCGGCATCGTCGTCTCCTGCCAGAACGAGCGCTCGCAGATCCAGAACAAGGCCAGCGCGATGAACGTGCTCCAGGCCAAGCTGCTGGAGCGCCGTCGCCAGGAGGAGCAGGCCCGGATGGACGCCCTCAAGGGCGACGGCGGCAACTCCTGGGGCAACCAGATGCGTTCGTACGTCCTGCACCCGTACCAGATGGTCAAGGACCTGCGCACGGAGTACGAAGTGGGCAACCCCGAGGCCGTGTTCAACGGTGAGATCGACGGCTTCCTGGAGGCCGGAATTCGCTGGCGCAAGCAGCAGGAGAAGTAACCCCGCACGTTGTTTTGTCGACAAGGCAACTGCCGCCCATCGGGCGGCAGTTGCCTTTTGTGTATCAGGATGTCTGGGTTTTACGTCACACTCACAGGTTCCATCCCCCAGCAAAGAACCCGTAGTTGGACATTGCTCTCGCAACGGCCTTGACGTTGCTGTGAAAAATGGGAAGGGTGAAGCGTGGCATGCGTGTCTCTGGGGCGCATGTGAACCGGGGGAGTCGAGCTTTCGCCAGCCGCTACCCCTGTCGATCACGGCCCCGGGCACCGACGCACCACTGATGACGAGCTACATGGGGGTAGCAACCTAATGACGAAGAAGACGCGGATCCGTGTCGCGCGCATAGCGGCCACCGCTGTCATCGCCGGCGGAGCCTCGCTGACCGCCGCCGGTGCCGCTTCGGCGGTCGGTATCGGCGTGAGCCTCGGCGGCCAGGACGGCCTCAACGTGTCGGTCACCACCGCCGACGACGACCCGACGATCACTCCGCCGGCGTCGACTCCGCCCGCGAGCCCGACCGACCCGGGCATCCCGACCGCCCCGGACAGCACCCCGCCGTCCACGCCCGTCTCGACGCCGCCCACGGACGAGCCGACCGAGCCCACCGACAACCCGACCGAGCCGACGGACGAGCCCACGACCGCCAGCCCGACGGACACCAGCACCAGCGGCTCCGGCTCCACCGGCGGCAACAGCAACACCGACCCCGACGGCGGCTCCTCCGCCCAGGAGGCCGGCACTTCCGCCCTCACTGACACCGGTTCCGACACCACGGCCCAGGGCAGCGGTGACCAGCTCGCCGAGACCGGTGCGGGCCAGACCGCGTTCCTGCTGATCGGCGCCGCGACGATGATCGCCGGCGGCATCGCCTTCCGCGTCCTCCCGCGCCTCGCGGGCAACCGCGGCGGCACGATCGCCTGACGGTAGCCGTCCCCGTACGGAACGTACACACGTCGTACGACGAAGGGCCCGGAGCAGGTGCTCCGGGCCCTTCCATGTGTCCTTGTCCAGACCGCCTACGCGGTCTGGTGCGCCACCAGCGCCAGCGCCGCGATCAGCACCGCGAGCAGGGCGATCAACGCCATGGGGTTCAGATTCCCCCACGGGTTCTCCTGCTGCAGCCGCGCGCGGTTCGCGCGGCAGACGGGACAGCGGCCCTCGTTCACGGGCGCCGCGCAGTTCGCGCACACCAACCGGTCGTACGTCATGCGCTCGCCCTCCTTGCACCGGCTTCCACAGACACAACGCCTCCGGAAACTAGAACGTTCCCACTCCACTGTGCCAGGTTCCGCGGGATTCGGCGCGGCTCCCCTTATCCTGCCCCGACCCTGTGCGTTCCAGCCCTTCAAATCCGCGACAAAACGTGCAAGCCTCGCACAACCCCGGAGGGCGACTGCGCGGGCACACCCGGGTCGCGTATGGTCACGCTCACCTACCCCCGGCTACCCGTGGTGCTCCCGTGATCCGATTCGACAGTGTCTCCAAGGTCTACCCCAAGCAGACCCGCCCCGCTCTCAGGGACGTCTCCCTGGAAGTGGAGAAGGGCGAGTTCGTGTTCCTCGTGGGGTCCTCCGGCTCCGGAAAGTCCACCTTCCTGAGGCTGGTCCTCCGCGAGGAGCGGTGCAGCCAGGGCCAGGTGCACGTGCTGGGCAAGGACCTCGCCCGCATCTCCAACTGGAAGGTGCCGCAGATGCGCCGCCAGCTGGGGACCGTCTTCCAGGACTTCCGCCTGCTGCCCAACAAGACGGTCGCCGAGAACGTGGCCTTCGCGCAGGAGGTCATCGGCAAGTCCAAGGGCGAGATCCGCAAGTCCGTGCCCCAGGTGCTCGACCTCGTCGGGCTCGGCGGCAAGGAGGACCGGCGGCCCGGTGAACTCTCCGGTGGTGAGCAGCAGCGCGTGGCCATCGCGAGAGCCTTCGTGAACCGCCCCAAGCTCCTCATCGCGGACGAGCCCACCGGCAACCTCGACCCGCAGACCTCCGTCGGCATCATGAAGCTGCTCGACCGGATCAACCGGACGGGCACCACCGTGGTGATGGCGACGCACGACCAGAACATCGTGGACCAGATGCGCAAGCGCGTCATCGAGCTTGAGGGCGGCCGCCTCGTCCGTGACCAGGCGCGTGGCGTCTACGGCTACCAGCACTGAACGCCGCTGGTCGCCGACCGACCGCCGTCTGATGTCCGTCCACGGAAAGGCCTGAAGAAGCCGCCATGCGCGCCCAGTTCGTACTGTCCGAGATCGGTGTCGGTCTCCGCCGCAACCTGACGATGACCTTCGCGGTCGTCGTCTCCGTAGCCCTGTCCCTGGCCCTCTTCGGCGGCTCGCTCCTGATGAGCGACCAGGTCACCACGATGAAGGGCTACTGGTACGACAAGGTCAACGTCTCGATCTTCCTCTGCAACAAGAGCGACGCCGAGTCCGACCCCAACTGCGCCAAGGGCGCGGTGACCGACGACCAGAAGGCGCAGATCAAGTCCGACCTCGGCAAGATGTCGGTCGTCGAGAAGGTCGTGTACGAGTCGCAGGACGAGGCGTACAAGCACTACAAGCAGCAGTTCGGCGACTCCCCGCTGGCCAGTTCGCTGACGCCGGACCAGATGCAGGAGTCGTACCGCATCAAGCTCAAGGACCCGGAGAAGTACCAGGTGATCGCGACCGCCTTCGACGGCCGTGACGGCGTCCAGTCGGTGCAGGACCAGAAGGGCATCCTGGACAACCTCTTCGGCCTGTTGAACGGCATGAACTGGGCCGCCCGCGCGGTCATGGCCCTCATGCTCGTCGTCGCCCTGATGCTGATCGTCAACACGGTGCGTGTCTCGGCGTTCAGCCGTCGCCGTGAGACCGGCATCATGCGGCTGGTCGGCGCGTCCGGCTTCTACATCCAGGCCCCGTTCATCATGGAGGCCGCCGTCGCCGGCCTCATCGGCGGCACGGTCGCCTGCGGATTCCTGGTGGTCGGCCGGTACTTCATCATCGATCACGGCCTCGACCTGTCCCACAAGCTCAACCTGATCAACTTCATCGGCTGGGACGCCGTCCTCACCAAGCTCCCGCTCATCCTCGCCACGAGCCTCCTGATGCCTGCGCTGGCAGCGTTTTTCGCGCTGCGCAAGTACCTCAAGGTGTGACGCATGCCAAGAGGGCCGTACGGGCAACCGCCCGTGCGGCCCTTCCCGTTGTCCTAGACTCACCGCCATGTCAGGCCGTGACCTGTTCTGTCAGCCCCGCCGCATCCGCCGCGGGGCCGCCCTGACATTGGTGTTCGCGAGCGTGCTCGTCGCCGGTGCGGCGACCGGGTCGTTCGAGGAACCCGTCCGGCCGGACCGTAAACCGGCGTCCGGTACGGCCCGTTCGGCGTCCATCGGCCGTACCGAGGACGTCGCGAAGGCCGCCGCCGAGGCCAAGGCCGACGGCAAGTCGCCCATGGAGGCCGCCGAGCGCGCCGTCAGCCGCAGCGGGGACCGGTGGGGTGCCGTGTACTCCCAGGGGGAGTACGAGGAGTTCGAGGAGGCCCTCGACGGCCAGTACACCGGCGTCGGGCTCTGGGCCCGCCGGGAGCGCGACGGCCGGATCGAGGTGACCAAGGTGCAGTCCGGGTCGCCCGCGGCCACCGCCGGGGTCCGCAAGGGCGACCGGCTGCGCACCGTCGACGGCGAGAACGTCGACGGACAGCCCGTCACCGAGGTCGTGGCCTTACTCCGCGGCGACGCCCAGGACGCAGCCGCCGGCACCACCGTCACCCTCGGCCTGGAGCGCGGCACGCGCGCGTGGAGCGAGACCGTACGGCGCGCCCGCCTCTCCACCGACTCCGTGACCGTCACCAGACCCGCCGGCGAGGTCACCGTCATCAGGATCGCCGCCTTCACCAAGGGCGTCGGCGACATCGTCCGCACCGCCGTCCGCCAGGCCCCCGCCGACTCCGGGTTCATCCTCGACCTGCGCGGCAACTCCGGCGGCCTGGTCGCCGAGGCCGTCACCACCGCCTCCGCCTTCCTCGACGGCGGCCTCGTCGCGACGTACGACGTCGACGGCCGGCAGCAGGTCCTGCACGCGGCCACCGGCGGCGACACCACCAGACCCCTGGTCGCGCTCGTCGACGGCGGCACGATGAGCGCGGCCGAGATGCTCACCGGCGCCCTCCAGGACCGCGGGCGCGCGGTCGTCGTGGGCTCCAGGACCTTCGGCAAGGGCTCGGTCCAGATGCCGAGCAGGCTGCCCGACGGCGTCGTCGCCGAACTCACCGTCGGCCACTACCGCACTCCCTCCGGCCACACCGTCGACGGCCGGGGCATCACCCCCGACCTCGATGTCACCGCGCAGGGGCAGGCCGCCGTGGAGCGGGCCGAGACGGTGTTGAGCGGGCTCGGGGACGCGTCGTAAGCGTTCCTGATACCCGTCTGTAATCGCCTTTCCCTCGGACCCCCCTGTAGTGCGAAAATGGGCAGCACTATGAGCAAGGGAATGTACGTACCCAAGGAGTCCCAGCCCAAGCAGGGCGATGGGGCCGCCGCCGGCAAGGCCAGGGACGGCGAAAAGGGCGGCAAGCGCAAGATCGTCGCCCAGAACAAGAAAGCCCGGCACGACTACGCGATCATCGACACCTACGAGGCCGGGATCGTCCTCTCAGGCACCGAGGTCAAGTCGCTGCGTGAGGGTCGGACCTCGCTGACCGACGGCTTCGTCCAGATCGACGGGGGCGAGGCGTGGCTGCACAACGCCCACATCCCCGAGTACCACCAGGGCACCTGGACCAACCACTCCGTGCGCCGCAAGCGCAAGCTGCTGCTGCACCGCGAGGAGATCGACAAGCTGGAGTCCAAGATCCAGGAGACGGGTCACACGATCGTGCCCCTCGCCCTGTACTTCAGCAACGGCCGGGCCAAGGCCGAGATCGCTCTCGCCCGAGGCAAGAAGGAGTACGACAAGCGGCAGACCCTGCGCGAGAAGCAGGACCGCCGGGAGTCGGACCGCGCGATCGCGGCGGCGAAGCGGAAGCAGCGCGGCGAGTAGCACGCGAGGAATACGGTGGCATCGGCGTGCGTTGGTCACGTACGATGGCTACTGCACCCCACAGCGGGTGTGGTGCCCTCTTCGGAGGGACATTGAAAAAACAACATGGGGATGATCGGTTTCGACAGCGGCTGTCGAAGCAGGTGAAGCGTGTCGAGGAAGCGGCAATGATCTCGTTAACCATATGTCGCAACCAATAATCGCCAATTCCAAGAGCGATTCCCAGTCCTTCGCCCTCGCTGCCTAATAACAGCGACTGAAGGACCCTAAAAGGGTGTCAGCCCGGGAGTGTTCCCGACCCGGACCCTGGCATAATCTAGGGAACTAAACCATCGAGCCCGGTCACGGGGTTCGATGGGAAATCAAACAGTGACTGGGCCCGTCGGCGACTTGTTCGCGTGATTGCCGGGGCCGAGAAAAGCACAGCGAACTGCACACGGAGAAGCCCTGATTCTGCACCGGTGGACGCGGGTTCGATTCCCGCCATCTCCACTCATCCCATGTGGGTAAAGCCCCCCGTTGCTTCGGCAGCGGGGGGCTTTTTCCTTTTTAGTGCAGAGCGAATGTCGATAGTCGCAGGCCGTCGCTCAGGACCAGATACACGTCCGTACGCCCTTTCGCGGTACCCGACAGATCCGCAGTCACTGTCTCGTAGTCGTACGACGATGAAGTCGCCGCCGTATGAACCGTCCCCACGAGCCTGCCCGTCGGAGAGCCCAGCCGGACCTCGATCGTGCCGGCGGCCTTACCCGCAACCCGGGCCGTGAACGTCCTTGCCCCCGCGCCCAGTTGAGTGTCCGCGAACTTCAGCCACGCGCCGTCCGCCGCCGCGCTCACCGCCGTGCCACTCGCCTTGGACTCGTCGACGAGGTGTACGGCGGAGTAGTCGTCGAAGTTCTCGGCGCGGGTCGTTCGGGACAGGTTCCGGGGCGGGATGGTCTCTCCGTGGACCTGCCAGGTCGTACGGGTGCGGATGTCGGCGGAGGAGGCTCCGGCCATGACGTCGTACGTGCCGGATTCCACGACCCACTTCGAGCGTGTGACGTCCCAATGGGCCAGGTCCTGCTGCCGGAGCTTCAGATGGACCGTTTTCGTCTCGCCGGGTTTGAGGGACACCCGCTGGAATGCCTTCAGTTGTTTCAGGGGTTCCTTGTCCCGGGACGTGCGCTGGTGCGTGTAGAGCTGGACGACCTCGGCGCCGGTCCGTGTGCCGGTGTTGGTGACCGGGACCTCGTAGCCGCCGGTGACGGGTTTCGGGGTGCCGTAGCGGAAGGTCGTGTACGAGAGGCCGTAGCCGAAGGGGTAGAGGGGTGTGCCCTGGAAGTACTGGTAGGTGCGGTCGGACTTGATGATGTCGTAGTCGAGGATCGACGGGAGGTCGGCGTCCGAGCGGTACCAGGTCTGGGTGAGGCGGCCGGACGGGTTGACGTCGCCGTAGAGGACGTCGGCGAGGGCGTTGCCCGTCTCCTGGCCGGCGTGAGAGGTCCAGAGGAGGGCCGGGACCTCCTTCTGGAGGGTGCCGAGGGTGGTCGGGTAGCTGTTCTCGACGACCACGACCGTCTTCGGGTTGGCCTGGTGGACCGCCTTGACCAGGGCCTCCTGTGAGGGGGCCAGGGCCATGTCGGTGCGGTCGTGGGCCTCGCGGCCGTTGATCGACGGCATCGAACCGATGACGACGACCGCCGTGTCCTTGCCCTTCACCGCGGCCACGGCGTCGTCGATGCCGCTGCGGACCACGTCCTTCGCGTAGTGCGCCGCCTGGTCCTTCGGCACCAGGCCGAGGGTGCCGTTCGCGTCCGTCGGGCCGAGGTAGACCGGGCTCGACCACCAGGACTCGGCCGTCTCGTAGCCCGCGTACCTCAGCAAGTACGTGCCGTCGTCCTGCTGTTCCAGCTTGAACTGCTGCTGGACGTACCAACCGTTGGGCTGCGTCTGGTCGTTGACGAAGTTCGACCAGTTGTAGCCGACGTACTTGCCGTTGGCGGCCGAGCGCAGAGTGACGATGCCCGAGCCCCAGTCGAAGGCGTCGAACTGGGCGGTGGCTTCAGGGGTGTTCGCGGTCTCCTGCAAGGGTGCGCCCGTGTCGCCGGTGCCGGCCGTGACGTACTTGCCGGTCACCGTGTCGCGCAGGGCGATGCGGTCGACTCCCTCGCTGGTGGCCACGCCTGTGCCTAGTTTCGAGGCGATGCCCTGTGCGGGGGTGACGGCGTAGGGGAGCGTGCCCGAGTACCAGTCGGTGTAGAGCGTGTCGGCGAGGGGGCCGACCACTGCCACGTTTTTCTGTGTCACTTTCAGCGGAAGTGACACACTTTTCTTGAGCAGTACCATCCCCTCGGCCGCGGCCTTGCGCGCCAGTTGCCGATGCGCCGGGCTGTCGATGACCGAGGCGTCGATCGAGCCGTACTTGCCGCCGCCCGGGTCGAATTCACCGAGCCGGACGCGGACGGAGAGGATGTCCGACACCGCGTTGTCGATGTCCGACGCCTTCAACAGGCCTTGTTGCAGCGCCGAGTTGATCGCCGTCGTCGTCGGGCCCGGGTCGGCGCTGTTGTCCGTGAAGCTGTCGACGCCCGCCTTGAGCGCCGCCGCGTCGCTCTCGGCGATCGTGGGGTAGTACTGCTGGGGTGTGACGAGGTTGCCGGGGGCGAAGGCGTCGGTGACGTTCAGCAGGTCCTGACCGGTCCACTTCCGCACGACGTCGTCCAGGTCCGGATTGACCGTGGCGGGGCGGCCGTTGACCAGGTTGTACGACGTCATCACACCCGTTGCCGCGTCCGCCGCGATCGCCGGCTTGAAGGCGGCCTCGTCGTACTCCTTCTCCACCCGTGGGCGCAGGTCGGAGGAGGTGGTAGCGCGGTCGGCCTCGTTGTTGTAGGCGAGGTAGTGCTTGAGGGTGGGGGCCGTCTTGAGGTGGTTCGGGTCGCCGCCGGTCAGGCCCTCGCCGTAGGCCGTGGACAGGGCACCGGTCAGTTCGGGGTCCTCGCTGTAGCCCTCCTCGTTGCGGCCCCAGCGCGGGTCGCGGAGGAGGTTCACCACCGGGGCCCAGAGGTTCAACCCCCAGCCGTCCGGGCGCTGTTGTTGGAAGCCGCGGGCTTCGTCGCCGACCGCCGAACCGACCTGTTCCATCAGCGCCGGGTCCCAGGTGGAGGCGAGTCCGATCGCCTGCGGGAAGACGGTGGCCTTACCGAGCCAGGCCACCCCGTGCAGCGCCTCGGTGCCGGTGCGGAAGGACTGGATGCCGAGGCGCGGGATCGCGGGCTCGTACTGGTGGAGGAGGGAGATCTTCTCGTCGAGGGTCAGTCGGCCGAGCAGGTCGTCAACGCGCTGGCTCACGGGGAGAGTTGGGTCTCGGAAGGGGTACGGGGTGTCGGCCGTCGCCGGAACCGTCGCTCCCAGGCCGACGATCAGGGCGAACGCCACGGCGAGCGTGGTTCTGTGGCTTGTTCTGTGACTTCTTCTCTTGCCTTTCATGTCGCGGCTCCTTCGGGTAGGGCCTTGCTCCGACGGTGGTGAGGTCAGGGCGCGTTGCGTGGTGCCGTGCTCGCGCGTTCGGTCAGCCGGGGGGCGAGCAGCGTCGCGTCGGGCACGGTCTTGCCGTCCAGCTTCTTCATCAGCAACTCGACGGCTCCGGAGCCGAGTTCGGCGGCGGGCAGCGCGACCGAGGTGACCGGGACCCGTACGGACCCGGCGAGTTCGTCGGGGCAGATCGCGGTGACCGACAGATCGCCGGGGACGCGCAGGCCGAGCTGCTCGAAGGCGTCGATGAGGGGTTCCAGGAGCGGTTCGTTGTGGATGACGACTCCGGTCAACGCGGGCTGTTCGCGCAGCAGTTGTTCGGCCACGGCGGCTGCCGCGGCGGGTGCCGGCTCGCAGGGGTGGACACAGGAGGTGAGTCTGTTGCGGTGCGCGGCGGCCGTGAAACCCTCGACGACGCGCTGGGCGAAGGCGGTTCTGCGGACGTACACCTCGGGCGGTGACCCGACGAGGGCGACGACCCGGTGCCCGAGCCCCGCGAGCCGTTCCACGCACAGCTCACCGGCCGCCTTGAAGTCCAGGTCGATACAGGTCAGCCCGTCCGCCTCGGCCGGGAAGCCGATCAGCACGGACGGCCGGTCCAGGGAGTGGAGCAACGGCAGCCGGGGGTCGTCGAGTTGGACGTCCATCACGATCATCGCGTCCACGAGCGCCGAGTCCGCGACCCGCCGCAGACCCTCCTCGCCCTCCTCCTGGGTGAGCAGCAGGACGTCGTGGTCGTGGCGCCGGGCCGCGGTCACCACCGACATCGCGAACTGCATGACCACGGGAACATGGATGCCGGTCCGTAAGGGGATGACGAGGGCCAGCACGCTGGACCGGCTGCTGGCCAGGGCGCGGGCACCGGCGTGCGGCCGGTAGCCGAGCTCGCGGATGGACGCCTCGACGCGCTGCCGGGTCTCCTCGGAGATCGGGCGCTTGCCGCTCAGCGCGTACGACACGGTGCTGGGGGAGACCCCGGCGTGCCGGGCCACATCGGTGATCTTCACCATCAGCCCAGCTCCAGGGTGAGAAACCCGCTGCCCGACCTCGACCGTTCCCCGGCGGCCAGCGCCCACGCCACCGACGGGTCACCGCAGGACGCCCGGAGCGTGTCCCCTTCCCGTACGACGGTGAAGGTCACGTCGCCGACCGGCACCGTCACCTGCGCGCCCCGCTCCAGGCCGTACGCCCGCAGGGTGACCCCGTCGGCGAAGTCGTAGTCGGGCCGGTCGGACACCGCGCCGACCGGGATCACCGCGCCGGGCCGGACGAGGAGCGGCACGCTGTCGAAGCCGTGCTTCTCGCGCACCCAGCGCGGCCCGCTGACCGTACGGCCGGTGAGGTAGTGGGTCCAGGTGCCCTCGGGGACGTAGTACGAAACGTCCCCGTCGTCGCTGAAGACGGGCGCGACCAGCAGATCGCTGCCGAGCATGTACTGCCGTTCCAGATGCGCGCACCCGGGGTCGTCCGGGAACTCCAGCACCATCGCCCGCATCATCGGCACACCCTCGGCGGAGGCGGTGCGCGCGGTCTCGTAGAGGTACGGCATGAGGCTCAGCTTCAGGCGGGTGAACTGCCGTAGTACGTCCACGGATTCCTCGTCGAAGAGCCACGGGACCCGGTACGACGAGCTGCCGTGCAGGCGGCTGTGGGAGGACAACAGGCCGAAGGCCAGCCAGCGTTTGAAGAGGGCGGGGGTCGGGGTGCCCTCGAAGCCGCCGATGTCGTGGCTCCAGTAGCCGAAGCCGGACAGGCCGAGGGAGAGGCCCCCGCGCAGCGACTCGGCCATCGACTCGTACGTCGCCTCGCAGTCGCCGCCCCAGTGAACGGGGTACTTCTGGCTGCCAGTTGTGGCCGAGCGGGCGAAGACGACCGCCTCGCCCTCGCCCCGGTGTTTGCGCAGGACGTCGAAGACCGTGCGGTTGTAGAGGTAGGTGTAGTAGTTGTGCATCCGCTCGGGGTCCGCACCGTCCGCGTAGGCGACATCGACGGGGACCCGCTCGCCGAAGTCGGTCTTGAAGCAGTCGACGCCCTGCGCGAGCAGCGCCTCCAGCTTGCCGGCGTACCAGTCGCGCGCGGCCGGGCTGGTGAAGTCGACCAGGGCCATGCCGGGTTGCCACAGGTCCCACTGCCAGACGCTGCCGTCCGGTCGGCGGAGGAGATGCCCAAGTGCCTTGCCCTCGGCGAAGAGTGGGGAGCGCTGGGCGATGTACGGGTTGATCCAGACGGAGATGTGCAGGCCGCGTTCCTTCAGTCTGGCCAGCATGCCCTCCGGGTCGGGGAAGACCCGCGGATCCCACTGGAAGTCGCACCAGTTGAACTCGCGCATCCAGAAGCAGTCGAAGTGGAAGACGGAGAGCGGGAGTTCACGCTCCCGCATGCCGTCGATGAACGACGTCACCGTCTCCTCGTCGTAGGAGGTGGTGAACGACGTCGACAGCCACAGGCCGAACGACCAGGCGGGCGGGAGCGCCGGGCGGCCGGTGAGGGCGGAGTACTTGCGCAGGATGTCCTTGGGGGTCGGGCCGTAGATGACGTAGTACGTCAACTGCTGGCTCTCCACGCTGAATTGCACCCGTGAGACCGCCTCCGAGCCGACCTCGAAGGAGACCCGGCCCGGGTGGTCGACGAAGACGCCGTAGCCCGCGTCGGTGAGGTAGAAGGGGACGTTCTTGTAGGCCTGCTCGGTGGCGGTGCCGCCGTCGGCGTTCCACATGTCGACGACCTGGCCGTTCTTGACGAGCGGGCCGAAGCGTTCGCCAAGTCCGTAGACGGAGGTGCCCACTTGGAGCCCGAGCTGCTCGCGCAGGTAATGGGCGCCCGTCGCGTCGCGCATGATGCCCATGCCCTTGGGGCCGCTGCCGGTGAGGGTGCGGCCGTGGGCGAGGAAGTCGATGTGCCAGGGGCCGGTGCGCGCCACTTGGACCGACAGGGCGCCGGAGGTGAGGGTGGCGTGCTCGTCGTCGTAGGAGGTGTGTACGGCGAACTCGGTCTTCTGGACGTCGAATTGGGGGCCGCGCGGTTGCTCGCCCTCGAAGTGGGTGAAGGTGACGCCGATGACGTCGGGCAGCGGGGCGTGGGCGCTGATCGTCACGACCGGTCCCTTCAGCAGGTCGCCGCGGTGGCGGATGGGGACGGTCGGCGCGTGGATCTCCAACGCGCCGTCCGGAGCGGTGACATCGAGGACTTCGACCGGGTGGGCGGCGGTGACGCCCTCGCGCAGCAGCCAGTAGCCGTCGGTGAACTTCACGTGGGGGTCCCCTTACTACTTGACGGCGCCCACGGCGATGCCGCGCGTGAGGGTCCGCTGGAAGACGAGGAAGAAGACGATGGCGGGCAACACACCGAGCAGGGCAGCCGCGTTGGTCATCGTGGCGTCCATCAGACGCTGGCCCTGGAGGACGCCGAGGGCCACCGACACGGTCTGGTTGTCGTTGGAGATCAGCATGACCAGGGGGAGCAGGAACTCGTTCCAGGTCCAGATGAAGAAGAAGACCAGGAGGACGCCGATCGTGGGGCGGCTGACCGGGACCACGATCCGCCACAGCACCTGCCACTTGTTCGCGCCGTCGATCCGGGCGGCTTCGAGGATCTCGCGGGGGAACTGGCCGAGCACGGACGAGAGGAGATACGTGCCGAACGCTGCCTGGATCACCGTGAACACGATGATGACGCTGAGCCGGGTGTCGTAGAGACCGGCCTGCTTGCTCAGGTAGTAGATCGGGTAGACCAGCGCCTCCTGCGGCAGCATGTTCGCGAGGACGAAGAAGGCCAGGACCCAAGTGCGGCCCCGGATACGGCCGATGCCGATCGCGTACGCGTTCAGGACGGAGAGGACGGCGGCGAGGAACGCCACCGAGCCGCTGATCAGCACCGAGTTGAAGAGCTTCTGGCCGTAGTCGACGCGTTGCCAGAAGTCCTTGAGGCCGTCCAGATAGAGGCCCTTGGGGAGGCTGAGGGGGCCGTGTTCGGAGTACTCGGCCGGTGACTTCACGGCGTTGACCAGGACGATCAGGAACGGGACGACCATGAAGAGGGCCGCGATGCAGAGGGCGATGAGCACCGGGTAGCGGCGCAGGGCGGTCGTCATGCGCGGTCACCTTCCTCCGCGCGGGTCTGGAGTTTCAGGAAGGCGAGGGAGAGCACCAGGATGATCGCGGTCAACACCGTGGAGATCGCGGCGCCATAGCCGACCTGCGTCTTCTCGAAGAACGTGGTGAAGGAGAAGTAGGAGGGCACGTCGGTCGCGCCGCCCGGGCCGCCCTTCGTCAGGACGTACACCGCGCCGAACACCTTGAGCGCGGCGATCGTGCACCAGGTGAGGACGACGTAGATCTCGGGGCGGATCTGCGGCAGCGTGATGTGCCAGAAGCGGCGCCACCAGCCGGCGCCGTCCAGCTCGGCGGCCTCGTACAGCTGGGGGTCGACGCGTTGCAGTCCGGCCATGAACACCACGAGCGGGAAGCCGAGTTGGACCCACACCATGACGCCCATGACGCTGTAGAGCGCGATGTCGGGGTCGCCGAGCCAGTCCTGCTGCCAGGAACCGAGGCCGATCGCCTTCAGCAGCGCGTTGAGGGAGCCGTTGTCGGGGGCGAGGATCCAGCTCCAGACGATGCCGGCGACCGCGATCGGGAGCACCTGCGGGAGGTAGAAGCAGGCGCGGAGGAGCGCGGCGACACGGCTGCCGAAGTGCTTGCCGATGTAGTCGAACAGGGCGGCGGCCAGGACGAGTCCGACGATCGTCGGTACGGCCGCCATCGCCACCACCATGAACAGGCTGTGCCGGAAGGACGCCCAGAACTCCGAATCGTCCAGCAGGTCACGGTAGTTGGCGAGGCCGGACCACTTGGGGTCGCCGATGCCCTGCCAGTTGGTGAAGCTCACGGCCGTGTTCATCAGGAAGGGGACGACGATCACGGCGAGCGCCGCGAGGGCGCCGGGGAGGAGGAAGAGGGCGTACGAGTTGCGCGGGCGACGGGCCGGGTGCCTCACGGCGTCACGCTTGCCGAGCACCCGGCCGTCCTTCTCGGCGGTGACCGTCATGTCGACGGAACGCCCTTGTCGTACGCCTTCTGCAGGTTGCTGAGGTAGGCGTCCGGCTTCTCGCTGCTCGTGATCAGCTTCTGGGTCTCGGAGACGAGGACGTCGTAGAAGCCGGGCACCGGCCAGTCCGGGTAGAAGGCCAGGCCGTCGCGGGCGGAGACGGTGTTGAAGTTGGCGATGAGTTCCTTGGACTTGGGGTCGGTGATCGCAGAGGTGTCGGCCGCGACCGGGATGCCGCCCTTGTTGCCCATCAGGTTCTGGATCTTCTTCGACAGGGTGATGTCGATGAAGTCGTAGGCGAGTTGCTTGTTCTTTGCGCCCTTGGGGACGACCCAGATGTTGCCGCCGGAGCCGAGGGTGAGGTTCGAGTCGGGCCAAAGGGTCGTGTCCCAGTCGAACTTGGCCTCCGTCTGGAAGCGGCCGTACCACCAGCTGCCGGAGAACAGGATCGGCGCCTTGCCCTGGATCCAGGAGACACCGGCGTCCTCGGCCTTGGTGGAGCTGGAGGTCTTGGCGATGTAGCCCTTCTTCACCCAGTCGGCGAAGGTGGTCGCCGCGTAGGTCCAGGCCGGGTCGTGGAAGTCCGTCTTGCCCTTGTACAGCTCGTACTTGTCGACCCAGGCGCGGTCGGCCTTCGAGAGGGCCAGTTGGTAGAGGTACTGCTGGGCCGGGTACTCGGCGCCCGCGTTCGCGAGCGGGGTGATGCCCTTGGCGGTGAACTGGGCCATGGCGGCGGTCAGTTCGTCGAACGTCTTCGGCTCGGCGATCTTGTACTTCTTGAAGAGGTCCTTGTTGTAGTAGACCATCGTGTACTCGCCGTAGTCGGTCACGCCGTACCACTTGCCGGAGCCCATCACTCCGTTGGCGTCGTACATGTCCGTGGTGCCGACGCTCGTGGGGATCTTCTTGTCCCAGCCGCGCGCCTTCGCTTCGGCGGTGAGGTCGGTCAGCAGGCCTTGCTTGGAGAGCAGACCGGCGGTCGCGTTGCCCTTGTTGTACTCCATGACGTCCGGCGCGTCGGAGGAGTTGAGGACCATCGGGGCCGTCTTCTGGATCTGCTCGAAGCCCTTCTCCTCGAACTTCACCTTGACGCCCGGGTGTTGGGCCTTGAACTCCTTGATGGCCTCGTTCCAGGCCACGCCCATCGCGCTGTCGGGGCCCTCGTAGTGCCAGAGTTTCAGGGTCTTGCCGTCTGAGCCACCGCTGTCCGAGTTGCCGCAGGACGTGAGGAGCAGGGCTCCTGTCACGATCGCTGCGGCCGTCATCGTTCGCCTTCGGGTCGTCAACATCCAGGGCCTCCGGGGGAGTCGGATGGGTGTCGAAGCGCTTCGATGGAGGAAGGTATGTAGGGCATGCTGATGCGTCAATGGGTTAGGCGGAGATTGGCGCAAGCGGTTCGATGAACAGTGCCGCGCCGTGGGGGCTGGTCGCGCAGTTCCCCGCGCCCCTAGGGGGTTGTTCTGCCCTGCATTCCAAGCAGCAGGGCAGTTGTTGCTGCCGCAACTGGCACCCAGAAAGCCGTAGTTGGAGAGGCGTGGTCCGTTGTCCAACCCGCTGCCGCCGAACCGCACGCGATTCCCATCAACAAGCCCGTCACCGCCAGGCTCATGCCCTCGTTCAACCGGCCCTCAGGCGTGCGGTGTTGGAGCAAGGCCATCGCGGTGACCATCGTCGGGGCCGTTGCCATGCCTGCCACCAGCAGGGCAGCCGCCAGTGCCGGGAGGGATCCGAATGCGGTGGTGGCAAGCAGCGGCAGGGTCATCAGAGCCGTCATCGCCAACAGGCACCACCGCAGCCGGAGTTCCGGCGCCCCCGTCGGTTTCAGCCTCCCGTACAGCAGGCCCGCCGCGCAGGAGCCGGCCGCCTGGAGGGCCAACACCGCACCGCCCACCGCACGGTGACCCGTCGCGTTCGCGTACGCGAGCGTGGCGACCTCCATCGAACCGAACACCGAGCCCGTCGCCACGAAACAGGCGAGGAGGGGAGGGATGCCGGGCACGCGCAAGGGCGGACCGCCCCTCGGGGTCGGGCTCGGGGGCGGTTCCGTCGAACGCTGTGCCGTGAAGATCAGCATCCCGGCCATCAGCAGCACCGCGCCGACCAGCGTCCCCGCCTCCGGGAAGAACGTGCCGCACAGGAACGCCGCCAGCGCCGGGCCCAGCATGAAGCACAGCTCGTCGGCGGCCTGTTCGAAGGAGTTCGCGGTGTGCAGGGCCTCGGCGTCGCCGGCGAGGAGATGGGCCCAGCGGGCGCGGGACATGCCGCCGGTGTTGGGGGTCGTCGCGGTGGCCGCGTACGCGGCGAACAGCGTCCAGTCGGGGGCGCCGTAGTGAACACAGAGAAGGAGGACCACGGCACCCAGGACCGCAACCACCGTTGCCGGTACGGCCGTTCGGGACTGGCCGTGGCGGTCGGTCAGGCGCGCTATCCACGGGCCGGCGAGCGCTGTCGCGGCGAGACCGGTCGCGGTGACGGCGCCGGCGAGGGCGTACGAACCCCGTGAACCGGCGATCATCACGACCGCGCTCACGCTGAACATGCCCGCGGGGAGGCGGGCGATCAGGTTCCCGGCGGTGAAGGCGCGGGTGCCGGGGAGGGAGAAGAGGTGGCGGTACATGTCTCCCACCGTCACCCCCGGACGATCAAGGGGTCCAACACCTGTTCCGCGCCGATTCACGCACCTGCGTTGTAAGTTCGCCGGATGCCCTGGACATCGGCTCACGTGGACCCCCGACTCCTCCGCGCCTTTCTCGCCGTCGCCGAAGAACTGCACTTCACCCGCGCCGCGGCCCGCCTGTACGTCGCCCAGCAGGCGTTGAGCCGTGATGTGCGGCGGCTGGAGCGGGAATTGGGGGCCGAGCTGTTCGTACGGACCACCCGGCAGGTGACGTTGACGGCGGACGGTGCGCGGCTGGTGCCGTATGCCCGGCAAGTGCTCGCCGCGCAGGACGAGTTGCTCGCCGCGTTCCGGCAGGCCAGGCCGCTGCTCGTGGACCTGAACTCGCCGGGGCTCGGCACCGGGCGCCGGGTGCTGCACCGGGCCCGTGAACTCGCCCCCGAGCAGGAGCTGATGGCCCGCTACGAGAGCGGACTGGCAGGAGCCGCGGGGGAGTTGCTGGCGGGGCGGCTCGACGTGTCGTTCGGGAGGTTCGCCGGGCTCGATCCGGTGTTGCGGGCCGGGCTCGATCATCAACTCGTGCGGTACGAGCCGATGGCGGTGGTCCTGCCCGAGGACCATCGGCTGGCGTCGCTCGCGGAGGTGCCGGTGGATGCGCTCAAGGGGGAGGCCGTGTACGCGGGGGCCGGGAATCCGCGTACCCCGGAGTGGACCGATCTCGCGCGACGTTTGTTCGAGGGACGTGACATCGAGGTTGCCGCGCCCGCGCCGATGGCCGTGGGCGAAGAGGAATTCGAACGGGTGATGGGTAGGGCGCGGAACCCGATTCTTGCCGTGGTGGACTTTCCGGCCATGCGCCGGACCGTGCTGCGGCCCCTGGTGAAGCCGGTGCCCTTGTCCCCCGTGTCGCTCGTGTGGCGAAAGGGGCTGGTGCACCCCGGATTCGACGCGCTTCGACGTGCTGCGGTGGAGATCGGCACCGCCGAGGGGTGGCTTCGCCGGCCTGCCGACGGATGGATTCCAGCCATGGACGTGGACATGCTAAAGACGTAGAAATTACGCATCCCAGTACATGTGAGGTCCCGTTGCGCTACCTTCGGGGACCTGAGCACGGTGTGGTAAGGGGGGCGCGTGGACCGGGTGGGGGCCCGGTTCGACGGCGTGTGCTCAGGGTCGTCTGCGCGCCCGGAACAGTTCCGTGGGGGGATGTGCGTGCGCGTGGAAAAGTGGCGAGAAGACGCCCAACCGGAATGGCCCCAGGCTGCATCCGCGACCAGAGACGTACCGGTCGTAGGCGGAGAGGCCCAGGCGTTCCCGGAGACCGGAGCAGCCGGAGCGACCGGCGGATCGGAGATCCTGGAGGGCGGTCGGCACGGCCGTCATGGTGGCCGCGCCAGTCATGCCGGTCCTGCCGGTCATGCCGGCCGTATACGGACCGAGCCGTCCGGACCACCGGGGTCGTCCTGGCCCGTCGCGCCTAAGGGAGTACGCAAGGGACCGGCAGGGCCACTCAGCGGTCCGTCCGCCGGTCCGTCCGGCGCCCTGGCCGATCCCTGGGGCGCGTCCACGGGGAACGACCCCGACGAGGTGACCGTCCAACTGGACGGCCCCGCCGAGGAGTTGGGGGATCCGGAGGCGAAGGGCGCCGGTCACGACGGCTCGGACGGGCCCGTCTTCGTCGACGAGTCCGGCCGCCGCAGCCGTAGATACCGCCGGATCGGCATGGCCATCGGCATCGCCTGCGCGGTGTACGCCGTCGTCATCGTCGTCACCCTGCTGTCCGGCAGCTCCGACGCGCCCTGGCTCCCGGTGCCGGGCCAGAAGGACGACCCGCCCGCGGGCAAGGTCAACACCTCGCCGCTGCCCGCCGACTCGGGCCGGCCGTCCGGCGGCAGCGGCAGCGTGGCGCCGGGGAACATCCCGACGGCGAGCGACGGTACGACACCGTCGCCGGGCGCCAGTGCGAGCGCGACCGGCGCGTCCAAGGCCCCTGGCAGCAAGGCGACCACGTCCGCGTCTACCAAGCCGTCCGCGAGCAGCAGCGCGTCGACGCCGGCCGGCGGGACCGTGAGCAATCCGGTCGTACAGCCCTCGCATCCGCAGGACACCTCGTCGTCCGGCACGAGCACGCCCACGGGCACC
>NZ_JAWOAI010000152.1:0-19725 GCF_033194735.1 Streptomyces sp. W16 | reverse complement strand
CCCGGCGATCCGCCCGACCCCGGTCAGCCAGCCCGCCGCCCCGACCACCGAGCCGGTGTCCGCCCACCAGAGGGCGACGGAGGCCGCCGCGCCGGCCCACAGCAGGGCGAGCACCGGGCCCGCCGGTGAGCGCCGGGGAACTAGCGGCACGGGCGGCGCCTTCCGCTGCTCGTACACGGTGGTCATGTGTGCGTCCTTTCACCTGTCCTGCACACAACTGTGCGGGCCGAACCTCTGAGGGATCTCTGAGCGGGCGCAGTTCTCAGAGTTCTCAGAGGAAACTCAGAGGGGCTCACGGCGGCCGGGGACGCCGTGAGGGGTGATGCTGGTAAGTGCCATGAACACGACCCGCTCCGGCCGACCGGCCCTCACCCGCCCCGACGGCACCCCGGTGCGCGTCCTCGTCGTCGACGACGACCCCGACCTGGCCGAGGTACTCTCCGGCGCCCTGCGCTACGAGGGCTGGGAGGTCCGCACGGCCGGCGACGGCGCCTCCGCGCTCGTCGGCGCGCGCGAGCTACGGCCCGACGCCGTCGTCCTCGACGTGATGCTCCCGGACACCGACGGCTTCGCCGTACTGCGCTCCCTGCACGACGTGAAGCCCGATGTCTGCGTGCTCTTCCTCACCGCCCGGGACACGGTCGAGGACCGTATCGCCGGCATCACCGCGGGCGGCGACGACTACGTCACGAAACCCTTCAGCCTGGAGGAGGTCGTCGCCCGGCTGCGCGGACTGCTGCGCCGCGCCGGCATGGCCCGCCAGCAGGAGGAAGGCCCCCGGATCACCGTCGGGGACCTGGTCATGGACGAGGAGGCCCGCGAGGTCAGCCGGGCCGGCCGGATCGTCGAACTCTCACCCACCGAGTTCGAACTGCTCCGCTTCCTGATGCGCAACCCGCGCCGCGTCCTCAGCAAGGCCCAGATCCTCGACCGCGTCTGGTCCTACGACTTCGGCGGCCAGGCCCATGTCGTCGAGCTGTACATCTCGTATCTGCGCAAGAAGGTGGACGCCGGCCGGGCGCCCATGATCCACACCGTGCGCGGGGCCGGGTACGTGCTCAAGCCGGTCGCCTGATGGGCAGGGGGCCGAGGGCTGTCGGGCGGTGGCTGCGGCGACTGCCCCGGCCGCACACCCTGCGGGCCCGGCTGACGGCGGGCCTGGTGGTGCTGCTCGCGGTCAGCTGCGCGGCCGTCGGGGTGGCCGCGGTGGTCGAACTGGACGGCTTTCTCACGGGCCGGCTCGACCAGCAGCTGACCGAGGTCGGGACGCAGTTCCCGGCCAGCCTGGAGCACAAGGGCCAGACGCTGACCGATCACGACGCCGACGACCGGGAACGCGGCGACACCCGCCGGCAGGCACCGCACACCTTCGGCGCCCGCCTGGTCGACGGCATCGTCACCAACTCGGGGGTCGTGCCCGCGGACAAGGACGACACCACGACCGACCTGAAGGTGGCGCTGACCGAGCGGGACCGGAGGGAACTCGCCACGGTGCCGGTCGGCGGCACGGCCCGCACCATCTACCTCTCGTCCCTCGGCAAGTACCGCGTCCTCGCCGCCAAGGGCCGGGACAGCGATGTGATGATCACCGGACTCCCGCTGGAGTCGGTGGAGGCCGCCGTCCACCGGCTGGAGACGGTCGCCGCGATCGTCTTCGGCGCCGCCCTCCTGATCACCGGGTTCGCGGGCGCGCTCTGGGTGCGCTGGTCGCTGCGACCGCTCAGCCGGGTCGCCGCCACCGCCACCCGGGTCAGTGAACTCCCGCTGGCCAGCGGCGAGGTGACACTGCCGCCCAGGGCCCCCGAGTCCGACCCGCGCAGTGAGGTGGGCAAGGTCGCCGGAGCCTTCAACCGCATGCTCGGCCATGTCGAGGACGCGCTCACCCACCGGCACGCCAGCGAGGAACGACTGCGCAGCTTCGCGGCCGACGCGAGCCACGAGCTGCGTACGCCGGTGGCGTCGATCCGGGGCCACGCCGAACTGGCCCTCCTCCACCCGGACCCCGTCCCACCCAAGGTGACCCGGGCGCTGGAACGCATCGCGGCCGAGTCGGCGCGCATGGGTGTGATGGTCGACGAGATGCTCCTCCTCGCCCGCCTCGACGCGGGCCGCCCCCTCGAACGCCGCCCCGTCGACCTGACCCGCCTGGTCCTCGACGCCGTCGCCGACGCGCGCGCCGCCGGTCCCGGCCACCGCTGGGCCCTGCAACTCCCCGAGGAACCCGTCACGGTCACCGGCGACGCCCATCGCCTCCAACAGGTGTTGGCCAACCTGTTGGCCAACGCGCGTTTGCACACGCCCGTTGGCACGAAGGTGACGGTAGCCGTGGAGACGAAGGACGAGTCCACCCACCTGGTGGTCCACGACGACGGCCCGGGCGTTCCGGCGGAGGTCCAGCCGGGAGTCTTCGAACGCTTCACCCGGGCGGACCGCCGACGGGCGGAGGGCGGGGGAGCGGGAACGGGCGGGGGAGCGGGCCTGGGCCTGTCGATCGTGGTGGCGGTGGCGGAGGCGCATGGGGGAAGCGTGGAACTGGAGAGCCGCCCAGGCTCAACGACGTTCACGGTGAAACTTCCGTCAAGTGGATCCACCTAAGGGGCGCGGGGAACTGCGCGACCAGCCACGAACGGCCCGTACTCGCCGAACAACCGATACGGAACGGCGCTAAAGCGATTCAGTACCGGGTGACAGCCGTAACCCCACCCACCGTCCCAATCGCAATATGCGGCGCCCGCCCAGGATCAACCCACCGCAAGATCCTCCGCATCGCACCCACCGGCACAGACACACAACCGGCGGTAGCCCCACGCCCGTTGACATGCAAAAAGATCCCGGCCCCACGCCCCTTCACAGGCTTGGCGTAGTTGTACCCAATGACAACCCCGTACGCGTACTGCGTCGCATACGAGATCAACCGCTCCGACTCGGACGCCCGACAGTCGCGAGCCAGCGGCTCACTCCACCGGTTGTAGACCCGCGACCGAGTGTCCTCGCACCACCACGAACTCCCGCGCACCCGCCGGTACTTGACATGAGTCCCGCCCGGCGCGCCCTTGATCCCGAAGGCGTACGGCAGGTCGTACAACCCGGTGGGAGTTGTGTAGGACCCCTGCTTACGAGCCCGCCCCTCGACGAGCCCCTTCGCCCCGAACCGGGCCGCGGTCGACCCGACCTTCACCCACGCCCCACTCCGCCGCCGCTCCCACCAACTCAGCGTCCCCGCCGTGGAGTTCGCCCGCGCCGCCGTAGCGAGGATCAGCTGACCGCCACCCCCGGTATCCGCGAGCGACGAGGGCGACGGAGGTTCCACGGCACGCGCGGACACAGCACCCGCACCGAGCAGCAGAAGGAGGGACACGGACGCGACAGCGAGGACACCGGGACGCATGGGTCAGACGGTAGAGGGAACGCGTGCTGACGGCACCTCAGATGGGCCGAACAGGCAACGCACCCCGCTCCGGACATCACCGTGGCCGCCCCGGCCGGCGTTCATCGGGGCGGCCACGGCTGCCTGTCACGTCACTTGGTGAGCGTGCAGGCGGCCAGCGAGTCAAGCCCGGTCGGCTTGGTGCCCTGACGCCCGATGGCGATCGCGATCCGGTCGATCGTCGAGGCGCGCTTGTCCGCCAGCGGGCCGAGGATGGCGTTCTGGACGAAGTTGGCGCCGCCCTGTCCGACGGTGTCGACGAGTCGCTTGTTGGCCTCGGCGATCTGTGTGTCGAGGAGGGCGAGGTTGCGGTCGACCTCGGCCTGCGCCGACGCCGGGACAGCCGGGAGCTGCGACTTCACGTCGGGGCACGAGATCGTGCCGACCGCACTCGACCCGGCGGCGGTGTCGTCCGTCCCCCCGGCCGCCTGAGTGGCGGCGGCCGTCGCGCTCGGGGTGGCGGTCGCGGTGTCCGTCGCACCGGTCGAACCCGTAGTACCGGCCGAGTTGAGCGTGCAGGTGGCCAGGGAGTCCAGTCCGGTCGGCTTGGTGCCCTGGCGCCCGATGGCGATGGCGATCCGGTCGATGGTGGAGACGCGCTTGTCCGCCAGCGGGCCGAGGATGGCGTTCTGGACGAAGTTGGCGCCGCCCTGTCCGACGGTGTCGACGAGTCGCTTGTTGGCCTCGGCGATCTGCGTGTCGAGAAGCGTGAGGTTCCGGTCGACCTCGGCCTGCGCGGAAGCCGGCACGGCCGGCAGCTGCGACTTCACGTCCGGGCAGGTGATCGTCCCGGGGTCGGCCAGCGTACGGGCGCTCTGCGCGGTGCTGCTCTTGTCCGGTGTCCCGGCAAGAGCGGATCCGGCGATGATCGCGCCGGACAACACCACGGCGGCGGCACCGCCGATGAACACGACGCGACGCTTGTTGTACTTGGGGAGAGCCCTGGACATGCGAATGCCTCACTCGGGTCAGGGGTGAACTGAAGGTGACTCGTGGGGGGAAGCGCGGCGCCTGCGTTCGGCGAGAGGTACGAGAAAGCGGTTGCTGGTGTTCAAGGGTCCCTAAAATTGACGAATCATGCAGAGCTCTGCATAATCATGCATGCGAGACAATGCAGGGACACCACAGAACGACGAACCCCGTCCACGGCCTTTGAGGAGCAGCGCAAGTGAGCAGCAACAGCGGTGACGTACGGCTCTGGGGCGGTCGTTTCGCCGACGGTCCCGCCGAGGCCCTGGCGAAGCTGTCCGCGTCCGTCCACTTCGACTGGCGGCTCGCGCCCTACGACATCGCCGGTTCCCGCGCCCACGCGCGCGTGCTGCACAAGGCGAACCTCCTCGACGACGATGAGCTGACCCGGATGCTCGCGGGCCTCGACCAGCTCGAAGCGGACGTCGCCGACGGCTCCTTCGTGGGCACGATCGCCGACGAGGACGTCCATACGGCCCTGGAGCGCGGCCTGCTGACCATCCTCGGCCCCGACCTCGGCGGCAAGCTGCGGGCCGGCCGCTCCCGCAACGACCAGGTGGCCACCCTCTTCCGCATGTGTCTGCGCGACCACGCTCGTTCGATCGGCGGCCTGATCGCCGACCTTCAGGACGCGCTGGTCGGCCTCGCGGAGGCCCACCCGGACGTGGCGATGCCCGGCCGCACCCACCTCCAGCACGCCCAGCCGGTGCTGTTCGCCCACCACGTCCTCGCACACGTCCAGTCCCTGTCCCGGGACGCGGAACGCCTGCGCCAGTGGGACGAGCGGACGGCCGTCTCCCCGTACGGCTCGGGCGCCCTCGCGGGTTCCTCCCTCGGCCTGGACCCGGAGTCGGTGGCGAAGGACCTCGGCTTCGAGCACGGCTCCGTCGCGAACTCGATCGACGGTACGGCCTCGCGTGACTTCGTCGCGGAGTTCGCCTTCATCACCGCGATGATCGGCGTGAACCTCTCCCGGATCGCCGAGGAGATCATCATCTGGAACACGAAGGAGTTCTCCTTCGTGACCCTGCACGACGCGTTCTCCACGGGCTCGTCGATCATGCCGCAGAAGAAAAACCCGGACATCGCGGAGCTGGCGCGCGGCAAGTCCGGCCGCCTGATCGGCAACCTGACGGGCCTGATGGCGACGCTCAAGGCGCTCCCCCTCGCCTACAACCGAGACCTCCAGGAGGACAAGGAGCCGGTCTTCGACTCCATCGACCAACTGGAGGTCCTGCTCCCGGCGTTCACCGGCATGATGGCCACCCTGACGATCCACCGCGAGCGCATGGAGGAACTGGCCCCGGCCGGCTTCTCCCTCGCCACCGACATCGCCGAGTGGCTGGTCAAGCAGGGCGTCCCGTTCCGCGTCGCCCACGAGGTCGCCGGCGAGTGCGTCAAGGTCGCCGAGTCCGAGGGCATCGAACTCGACGGCCTCACCGACGAACAGTTCGCGAAGATCTCCGCCCACCTGACCCCCGAGGTCCGGACGGTCCTCAACGTCCCCGGCGCCCTGGCCTCCCGCAACGGCCGAGGCGGCACGGCCCCGAGCGCGGTGGCGATCCAACTGGCAGAGGTGAAGCGGGACTTGGCGGTACAGCACGAGTGGGCCACTGCCAAAAGCAAGCGGTAGGGGAGGGTCTTTAGGGGCGCGGGGAACTGCGCGACCAGCCACAACGCACCCGCACTCGCCAGACAACCGCACGCACCCGAGCTCTGAAGCGAAGGTCATCGCGGGTTACGTTGGTCGGAAGCCGTACCGGAGCCGACGTAAACGGAGCCCGCGATGCCCTTCGCCCGACTGGCCACAGCAACAACCCCCACCAGCCACCTCGGACTCGGCCTCGCCGCAGTAGGCCGCCCCGGCTACATCAACCTCGGCCGGGACGAAGACCTCGGAGAGACCCGCACCGTAGAAACCCTCCGCACCCGCACCCACGAACTCCTCGACGCCGCCTACGCACAGGGCGTCCGCTACTTCGACGCGGCCCGCTCCTACGGCCGCTCGGAGGAGTTCCTCGCGGCCTGGCTCAGCACACGCCCCGGCATCGACGACGTAGTCATCGGCAGCAAATGGGGCTACACCTACACCGCCGACTGGACCACCGACGCCGAGAAGCACGAGGTCAAGGACCACAGCGTCCAGACCTACGACCGCCAGCGCGGCGAAACCGCCGAACTGCTCGGCGACCGCCTGGACCTCTACCAGATCCACTCGGTGACGCCGGACAGCCCGGCGCTCACCGACAAGGAACTCCACGCGAAACTGGCCGAGTTGGCGGCAACGGGCGTGACCATCGGCTTCTCGACGAGCGGCCCCGCCCAGGCGGACGCCATCCGCGCCGCGCTCGCCGTGACGGTCGACGGCGAGCCCCTCTTCCGTACCGTCCAGTCGACGTACAACGCCCTGGAGACCTCGGCGGGCCCCGCCCTCGCCGAGGCCCACGACGCCGGACTCACGGTGATCGTCAAGGAGGGCATGGCCAACGGCCGGCTGGCGGAGCCGTACGCGCCGGACGCCCTGAAGGCCGTAGCGGCGGAGACGTCCTTGGGCGCAGACGCGATCGCCCTGGCCCTGATCCTGCACGAGCCGTGGGCAGGGGTGGCTCTGTCCGGTGCCGCGACCGTCGGCCAGCTCGCCTCCAATCTGCACGCGGCGGTCGTGGACCTGGACGACGACCAGCTCGCCCGCCTCGCCGCACTCGCCGAGGACCCGCACACGTACTGGGAGAAGCGCGGGCAGCTGCCCTGGCACTGAGAGATCCCGACGATCGACCGCCCATGAGGCAGCCATGCCCGTGATGAGACATGAATGTCTCATGTGGGTTATGGTTGTCTCATGGCTCTCGACCGCGACCACGTACTCCGCGCTGCCGCCGCCCTGCTGACCCGCAAGTCCACCGCGACGATGGACGAGGTCGCCAAGGCGGCCGGGATCAGCCGCGCCACGCTGCACCGCCAGTTCGCGGGGCGCGACGCGCTCGTACGAGCGTTGGAGGCGCTCGGTATCGCCGAGTGCGAGACCGCCCTGGACGCGGCGCGGCTGGACGACGGTCGTGCCGAAGACGCCGTACGGCGACTCGTTCGCGAGGCCGAACCCGCCGCCGGCCTGCTCGCCTTCCTCTACACGGAGAACCAGCTGTTCGAGGGCGAGGAGCAGCACGTCGGCTGGGCCAGGATCGACGACCGCATCACCGCCCTGTTCCGGCGCGGCCAGCAGAGCGGCGAGTTCCGCATCGATCTCACGCCCGCCTGGCTCACCGAGGCACTGTTCGGCCTGCTGGCCTCCGGCGTGTGGCTGGTGCAGAGCGGCAAGGGCGCCCCCAAGGACTTCACGCACATGACCGTCGAGCTGTTGCTCGGCGGCGCACTACGCAGAGACGAAACACGGAGAGAGGAATCATGACCAGCACCCTGCAGCCGGTCCTCGCGTCGGAGACGGAGAAGCGCCCGGGCCGTTGGCTCGCGCTCTCCGTCCTCGTGCTGGCCGTGCTGCTGGTGGCCGTGGACGCGACCGTCCTGGGCCTCGCAACCCCTTACATCAGCGAGGACTTGAAGCCGTCCGGCACCCAACTCCTCTGGATCGGCGACGTCTACTCCTTCGTCATCGCGGGCCTGCTCGTGTCGATGGGCAGCCTCGGCGACCGAATAGGCCGCAAGCGCATCCTGCTCATCGGCGCCACCGCCTTCGGCGCGATCTCGATCCTCAACGCCTATGCCACGACACCGGAGTTGATGATCCTGGCCCGGGCGCTCCTCGGTGTCGCGGGCGCGACCCTGATGCCCGCCACCCTCGCCCTGATCCGCAACCTCTTCCACGACCCGCGCGAACGCAGCCTCGCCGTCGGCATCTGGGGCGCAACCGCCTCCGCCGGTACGGCAGTCGGCCCGGTCGCCGGCGGCTTCCTCCTCGAACACTTCTGGTGGGGCTCGGTCTTCCTCATCAACCTGCCCGTGATGGCGGTCCTCGTCCTGGTCGGCATCAAGACCCTCCCCGAGTCGAAGAACCCCGACCCCGGCCCCTGGGACACGATCAGCGTCGCGCTCTCCCTGATAGGTGTGATCGGCGTCGTCTACGCGGTCAAGGAGGCCGCGACCCACGGCTTCGAGTTGCCCTCGCTCGCGGTGGGCGCGCTGGGCGCGGCGGCCCTGTACTGGTTCGTCCGCCGTCAACTCACACTTCCCGCACCGCTGTTGGACATGCGCCTGTTCCGCAACCGGGGCTTCAGCGCGGCCGTCCTGGCCGACCTGCTGACCATCCTCGGTCTGTCCGGGCTGGTGTTCTTCCTCTCCCAGTACCTGCAACTGGTCCAGGGCAGGGGCCCGTTCGAGGCTGGCCTGGCCGAAATACCCGCCGCTGTCGGTGCGGTGGCGGCCGGCCTCATCGCCGGCCGGGCCGCTCGCCGTTTCTCGGTTCGCGCGGTGGTCGCCGGAGGCCTGGCAGCGGTCGGCCTGGCCCTCGCCGTCCTGACAACCCTGAACCAGTCGACCGGCTACCCGATCCTCGGCGCCGCGCTCCTGGTGGTCGGCATCGGCGCCGGCTTCTCCTTCACGGTGACAGCCGACGTCATCCTCTCCTCCGTACCGAAGGAACAGGCAGGCGCGGCCTCAGCGGTCTCGGAAACGGCGTACGAACTGGGCGCGGCCCTGGGCATCGCCGTACTCGGCTCGATCGTGACGGGCGTCTACAGGGGCTTTGCATCCCCGGCGGGCACACCGAGCGGGGCGCACGAGTCGCTGGGCGGCGCGGTGGAAGCGGCAGGCAGCATGCCGACCCAAACGGCCCAGGAAATGCTGACGTCGGCGAGGGAGGCCTTCGTCGACGGCCTCAGCGTGGCGTCGGCCGTGGGCGCAACGGTCCTGCTGGCAACGGCGGTGGCGGCATGGTTCATGCTGAAGAGTCAGAAACTGGAAGACGCAGGGTAAGGGCGATGTTTTTAGGGGCGCGGGGAACTGCGCGACCAGCCCCCACGCACCCGCACTCGACAACGAACCCTTACGCGGCCTTCGCCTTCGTCGCGTACATATCCACGTACTCCTGCCCCGACAACCGCATGACCTCAGTCATCACAGAGTCGGTCACAGCCCGCAGCACATACCGATCCCGGTCCATCCCCTCGTACCGAGAGAACTCCATCGCCTCACCGAACCGAACAGTGACCTTCCCCGGCCGGGGGAAACCCGCACCCCCCGGCTGCAACTTGTCCGTCCCGATCATCGCGAACGGAACAACAGGCGCCCCGGTCATCATCGTGAGCCGAGCAATCCCGGTCCGCCCCCGGTACAGACGGCCGTCGGGCGACCGGGTCCCCTCGGGATAGATCCCGAAGACCTTGCCCTCCTCCAGGACACGGCGCCCGGTCATCAGCGCGGCGACCCCGCCGTTCGCCCCGTCCCGGTCCACCGGGATCATGCCGACGCCGGTGAAGAACCAGGCCATGAGGCGGCCCTTGAACCCCTTGCCGGTGACGTACTCGTCCTTGCCGATGAAGAACACCTGTCGGTCGCAGACCAGCGGAAGGATCATCGAGTCGATGAACGTGAGGTGGTTGCCGGCCAGGATCACCGGACCGTCGTCGGGGATGTGCTCCGCGCCCTCCACCCGTGTGCGGAACATCAGGCGCATGATCGGTCCGAGCACTGCCTTGATGAGCACGAAGCGGGACAACGGGCCCTCCGGTGTCAAGGGGTCGATATAAAACTGTGCAGGTGAGGACGATACTCGCGGTGCCGTGCGTATTGCACATCGGGTTCACCGAGGTCTTACGCAGTGTTGACGCACGTTTACCTGCGGTGTCGCTCCGGAGCCGTCCCGTAACCGGGCCGCCATGTTGTGATGCATCTCGCCTACCTTGCTGATGGCGTGTCAAACCTGTCCTTCCGTACGACATCCAGCGTCACCGTCGTGTTCCGGCCGAGGTCTCCCGTTCGTCATGTACGCGCACCTACGATCGGCGCGCACCGACGGGGCGACGCCAGGAGGTTTCATGGACACGCAGGGAACGCAGGGGCCGAACGAGCGAGCCAATGGCACGGGACGACGGGCGCTCCTCGGCGCGGCCGTGCTCGGTGCGGGAGTGGCCGCACTGGGACCGGCGGGCACGGCGAGAGCCGCCGAGGCCGGGACGGCCCGCCACGGCGGTGGTCTCAAGGACCTGCCCAAGCCGACCATCGTCGGGCACCGGGGCACCAGCGGCTACCGCCCGGAGCACACCTTCGGCTCGTACAACCTGGCCCTCGACCTGGGCGCCGACATCGTCGAGGCCGGTGACCTCGTCCCCACGAAGGACGGTCACCTGGTCTGCCGGCACGAGCCGGAGATCGGCGGTACCACGAACGTCGCCGACCACCCCGAGTTCGCCAGCCGCAAGACCACCAAGCTGCTCGACGGCGTCTCCACGACCGGCTGGTTCACCGAGGACTTCACGCTCGCCGAGCTGAAGACCCTGCGCGCGATCGAGCGCATCCCGGCCAACCGCCCGCACAACATGCTCTACAACGGCCGCTGGGAGATCCCGACCTTCGAAGAGGTCCTCAAGTGGCAGGACGAGCAGACCCGTAAGCGCGGCAAGCAGGTCTGGATCTACCCCGAGATGAAGCACCCCACCTACTTCCGCAAGCGCGGATTCGAGATGGAGAAGCTGCTCTCGACGGCCCTGCGCAAGCACGGCAAGGACAAGCGGAACTCGCCGGTCCTCATCCAGTCCTTCGAGCCGACCAGCATCCAGAAGATCAGCAAGCTCGTCCGCAACAACCTGGTGGTGCTGCTGTCCGGCACGGGCACCCGGCCCTTCGACTTCATCGACCTGGGCGACCCGCGCACGGTCGACGACCTGGTCAAGCCCAAGGGCCTCGCCGAGATCGCGACGTACGCGCAGGGTCTGGGCCCGACCCTCGACCTGATCATCACGAAGAACGCCGACGGCAGCCTGAACAAGGAGACCACCCTGGTCGCCGACGCGCACAAGGTCGGCCTGATCCTGCACCCCTACACCATGCGCAACGAGAACCCCTTCCTGCCGCTGGAGTACCGCAAGGGCACGGCCGTGGACGCCTACGGTGACGCGTTCGGCGCCTTCAAGCGCTACTTCGCCACGGGCATCGACGGTGTCTTCACCGACAACGCCGACACCGGTCTGCTGGCCCGCGCGGACTTCGTCAACGGCTGAGCCCCGCGCCCCGTTGGAGTGACAGACGGCCGCCCCGGCAACCTTCCGCCGGGGCGGCCACGTCGTGCCGCATATGACACACCCGCTCGTCGCCACCCTGCGCCCACTGCTCGCGGCCGAGGCCTCCGCCGAGGCATATGCCTCCGGAACCGAACCGGCCGACCTCGAACAGGCCGTCTGGCTCCGCCTCCTGGAACGCCTCGACGCCTCCGGCCCACCGGTCGACCCCCAGCGCTGGCTCCGCCGCGCGGTCCGCTCGGAGGCGCAGCGCACCCGGCGTACGGCCCGCCTCGAACAGTCGTACGACGATGATCCCGTCGACGAGAGCGATCACAGCCCCGAGCAGACCGCCCTCACGGCGGCACGGCACCGTGCACTGCACGACGCGGTGCGCCGGCTGCCGGGTCGTTGCCCGCGTCTGATGGAGGCCCTGCTGTCTCCCAAGGACCTCACCTACCGCGAGATCGCGGGGGAGTTGGGTATCTCACAGGGCAGTCTCGGCCCGGAACGTTCCAGATGTCTGGGATGTCTGCGGCGATTGCTGACGCCGGAGGTTGCGGCCCGCGAAGCACGGGGATAGGAGTGAGGAACCACATGGCGATCAGGTGAGCGGGAGGCGTGCGCACATGGGCATGAGCGTGACCATCTCGGTGGCGACCGAGCAGGACGCAGAGCAGATCTTCAGGCTGCAGTACCTGTGCTTCCAGAGCGAGGCGGCGCTGTACGGCAACTACCGCATCGACCCGCTCGTCCAGAGCCTCGACTCGGTCCGGGCCGAGCTCGGCTCCGACTGCGTCTTCGTGGCCCGGTTGGGCGAGGAGGTGGTCGGCTCGGTCCGCGGCACGGTGACCGAGGACGGCGCCGCGGCCATCGGGAAACTCTGCGTCCACCCGCGCCTCCAGGGCCACGGCATCGGCGCCCGCCTCCTCCGCGCGGCCGAATCGGCCCTCGCCGAGGAACGCGGCGCCAAGAAGTTCCGCCTCCACACCGGCCACCGCAGCGAGGGCAACCTCCGTCTGTACCGCCGCGTCGGCTACGAGACCGTAGGCACCTCCCAGGGCGACGACGGCGTACCGATGATCGTCCTGGAGAAGCCGGTAGAGGCGTACGTCGCTACGGCGTGACCGTGTCGGTGGTGTCGGCCGTGCGGTTCTTCCGGAGCCAGTAGAGCGCGGACAGCGGCAGCAGCACGGGGATGAAGATGTACCCCGCGCCGTAGTACGACCAGACCGTCGCGTCCGGGAAGGCCGAGCTGTCGATCACGGTCAACGTACCGACGATCAGGACACCCGCGAGTTCGGCGGCGCAGCAGGCCTGTGCCGCCCTGCGGGCTCTCTCGCCGCCGCGGATCAGGGAGTACGTGATGAAGCCGTACACCACACCCGCGACGGCCGACAGCGAGTAGGCGAGCGGGGCCCGGTCGAACTCGGTGGCGATCTGGTAGACGGAGCGGGACACCGCGCCGACGACCATCACGCCGTAGAACCAGACGAGCAGCATGCCGGGCCCGCTGATGAGCCGCTTCGGCTTCTCTTCCACGGTGGTCATCTCAGTTTCCCCAGATGTCGTAGAGCCGGACTTCGAGCACGGCGAGGACGACGGCGCCGGCCGCGACCGTCGCCGTGCCCCAGCGGGTGCGCTCCGCCAGTGACATGAAACCCGCCGCCGGGACCGCCGCGAACGCGCCCAGCAGATACGCCACGAAGATCGCCGTGCCCTGCTCCGCCTTCTCGCCGCGCGCCAACTGCACGATGCCGACCACCAGTTGGACCGTGGCCAGCAGGGTGACCACGGCCATTCCGATGAAGTGCCAGTCCTTCGTCGACTGGTCGCGGTAGGCCGCCCACCCGGTCCAGGCGGCGAGCAGCAGCGCGGCGAGACCGATCGCCAGCGTCAGGGCATCAAGCATGCCGCGACCCTATTACGGGCCAAAAGACCCGGTGACCGTAGGGTCGGGAACATGAAGATCCATGCTGAAGCCCTCCTCTTCGACAACGACGGCACACTCGTCTCCTCCCTCGAATCCGTCCGCAGGTGCTGGACCCGGTGGGCGGCGGAGTTCGGGATCACCGCCGAGGACTTCGCCCGGGTCGAACTGCACGGGCGGACCGCCGTGGCGATAGCCGCCGACCTGCTGCCCGCCGACGTCGTCCCGGCGGCGGTCGCGCGGATCGAGGCGCTGGAGGTCGAGGACGTGCCCAATGGAGGTGCCGTTCCGCTGCCCGGCACCAGGGACTTCCTCGACTCGCTGCCCGCCGACCGCTGGGCCGTCGTCACCTCCGCCACCCGCCGGCTCGCCGAGGCCCGGCTCGCGCACGCCGGCATCCTCCCCAAGACCCTCGTGGTCGCCGAGGACGTCACGCGCGGCAAGCCCGACCCCGAGCCCTACCTCCTCGCCGCCCGCCAACTGGGCGTCGACCCGGCCCGCTGTGTCGTCTTCGAGGACGCCCCGGCGGGACTCCAGGCGGGCCGCGCGGCCGGAATGATCACCGTGGCATTGGCCACAACCCACCAGGCCCACGAGCTCGACGCCGACCTTGTTGTGAATGACCTGTCAGCCTTGTCCGCGCTGGTCAGCGACGGGGGAGTGGAGATCTCCGCGCGCCGCTGACAGCCGTCCGCCGCTGTCCGGCATGCGGACAGCGGCACTTTGTCAGGACCGTACGTCTGCTTTACTGATTCCATGACCACGACGAGCAGCCGCACCCTTGCGACCGAGGCGACCCTGACGCCCGGTGCTCGTTGTATGTGTCGAATGTGCGCCTTCTAGAGGGCCCCCGCACCACCCCCGGGCTACGTGCCCCAGCCTCGCGCCCCGAAGCGAGCCGCCGTGGCATGTCCATGCGCTGAACGCCGTGTGACTCCGCCGCCCCACGCACATTTCCCCCCTCGTACCAGGGCACACTCACGCCCTTGTACTCGACAGTCATGGAACCCCAGTGATCACCACATCGGGCCTGACCAAGGTCTACCGCTCACGCGGCCGTGAGGTCACCGCCCTCGACGGCGTCGATCTCCACGTCCGCGAAGGCGAGGTGTACGGCGTCATCGGCCAGTCCGGCGCCGGCAAGTCCTCGCTCATCCGCTGCGTCAACCTGCTGGAGAAGCCCACCGCCGGCACGGTCACCGTCGACGGGCAGGACCTCACCGCCCTCGCCGGGCGCGGACCGCGCGCCGGACGCGAACTCCGGCAGGCGCGCAGCCGTATCGGCATGGTCTTCCAGCACTTCAACCTGCTGTCCTCGCGGACCGTGCGGGACAACGTCGAGCTGCCGCTCGAAATCCTCGGGAAGTCGGGGAAGGAACGATCCGCCAAGGCCCTCGAACTCCTCGACCTCGTCGGGCTCGGCGACAAGGCGAACGCCTACCCGGCGCAGCTCTCCGGCGGGCAGAAGCAGCGCGTCGGCATCGCCCGCGCGCTGGCCGGCGACCCCAAGGTGCTGCTCTCCGACGAGGCCACCAGCGCCCTCGACCCGGAGACCACCCGCTCGATCCTCCAGCTGCTGCGCGACCTGAACCGGCAACTGGGCCTGACCGTCCTGCTCATCACCCACGAGATGGACGTCGTGAAGTCGGTCTGCGACTCCGCCGCACTCATGCAGAACGGCCGCATCGTCGAGTCCGGGACCGTCAGCGAACTGCTCGCCACCCCCGGCTCCGAACTGGCCTCCGCGCTCTTCCCGGTCAGCGGTGAGGCGGGCGGCGCGGACCGGACCGTCGTCGACGTCACCTTCCACGGCGAGGCTGCCACCCAGCCCGTCGTCTCCCAGCTCTCGCGCACCTACAACATCGACATCTCGATCCTCGGCGCCGCCATCGACACCGTCGGCGGACTCCAGGTCGGCCGCATGCGCATCGAACTGCCCGGCCGCTACGAGGACAACGTCGTGCCGATCGGCTTCCTGCGCGAACAGGGCCTGCAGATCGACGTGTTGGGCCAGGAGCCCGTACTGCTGAAGGAAGGTGCCAAGTGACCTGGTCCGAGATGCAGCCCCTGCTGTCCCAGGCGTGTTGGGACACGCTCTACATGGTCGGCTGGTCCACGGTCATCGCCGTCGTCGGCGGACTTCCGCTCGGCATCCTGCTGGTCCTGACCGACCGGGGCGGACTGCTCCAGAACGTCGCCGCCAACAAGGTCATCGGGCAGATCGTGAACGTCGCCCGCTCGCTGCCGTTCATCATCCTCATGGTCGCGCTGATGAACTTCACGCGGACCATCACCGGCACGACCATCGGCCGCGAGGCCGCCATCGTGCCGCTCGCGATCGGCGCAATTCCCTTCTTCGCGCGGCTTGTTGAGACGGCTGTCCGCGAAGTGGACGGCGGGCTCGTCGAGGCCGTGCAGTCGATGGGCGGCAACACCTGGACGATCGTGCGCAAGGTCCTCGTACCGGAGTCCCTGCCCTCGCTGATCTCCAGCACCACCACCACGATCGTCGCGCTCATCGGCTACTCGGCGATGGCGGGCACGGTCGGCGCGGGCGGCCTCGGCGACATCGCCATCCGCTACGGCTACCAGCGCTTCGAGACCCAGCTGATGTGGATCACCGTGGCGATCCTCGCGGTCGTCATCTCCCTCATCCAGTTCGCCGGCGACTACGCGGCCCGCTCCGTGCACCGGCGCGGCGGACGGTCGGGACCCGCGCCGAGGCTACGGCTGCTGAAGGCCGCGTAGGCCCGTCCCGGCAAGCCTGCGTAAGTACGCCGGCACCTCCCCCCAAGGCTCCCCGCACCACCCAACGCGGGGTCGTACCACGCAACACCCTTCAGGAAAGGCACTTTTCGTGCGTAACACCGCAAAGCTCACCACCGCCGTCCTCGCCGCCGGAGCGCTCACCTTCGCGCTCTCCGCCTGCGGCTCGGACAAGGGTTCCTCCTCGGCCTCCTCCGACTACAGCGGACCGCTGGTCGTCGCCGCGAGCCCCACCCCGCACGCCGAGATCCTCGACTACGTCAAGGACCACCTGGCGAAGAAGGCCGGACTCGACCTGGAGGTCAAGGAGTTCACCGACTACGTCACGCCGAACACGGCGACCGAAGACGGCTCGGTGGGCGCCAACTACTTCCAGAACCAGCCGTACCTCGACGACTTCAACAAGAAGAACGGCACCCACATCGTGCCCGTCGTCACGGTCCACCTGGAGCCGCTCGGCCTCTACTCCCACAAGGTGAAGAGCGCCGACGCCCTGAAGAGCGGTGCGACGATCGCCGTCCCGAACGACAGCGTCAACGAGGCCCGCGCCCTGAAGCTGCTCGCGGCGAACGGGCTGATCACCCTCAAGTCCGGTGTGGGCAACGAGGCGACCCCCGCGGACATCACCAAGAACCCGAAGAACCTCAAGTTCAAGGAGCTGGAGGCGGCCCAGACCCCGCGCTCCCTGGACGACGTCGACGCGGCCGTCATCAACGGCAACTACGCCATCTCCTCGGGCCTGAAGCCCGCCAAGGACGCCCTCGTCCTGGAGTCCGCGACGAACAACCCCTACGGCAACTTCCTCGCCGTGAAGAAGGGCAACGAGAAGGACCCGCGCGTCAAGAAGCTCGCGAAGCTGCTGACCTCGCCCGAGGTGAAGAAGTTCATCGAGGACAAGTACGCCGGTTCCGTCATCCCGTCCTTCTGACCGTCCTTCTGAACAGAGTCGGGGGAATCACCATGCGCAAGAGCATCGCTGTCACGGCGGCCGGACTCGCCGTGACCTTCTTCGGCCTCACGGCCTGCGGTTCGGGCTCCGACTCCGGCAAGGGCGGTGGCAAGGACGACGGCACCCTCGTCGTCGGCGCCACCGCCGTGCCGGCCGGCGAGGTCCTGACGTACATCAAGGACAACCTGGCCGAGAAGGCCGGACTGAAGCTGGAGATCAAGGAGTTCACGGACTACGTCCTGCCGAACACCGCACTCCAGGAGGGCTCGCTGGACGCGAACCTCTACCAGAACCAGCCCTTCCTCGACGAGTTCAACAAGTCCAAGGGCACCGACCTGGTCTCGGTCGTCAAGGCGTACCTGCCGCCGATGGGCGTGTACTCCAAGAGGATCAAGGACATCGCGAAGCTCGCCGACGGAGCCACCGTCGCCGTCCCGAACGAGACCACCAACGAGGGGCGCGCCCTCAAACTCCTCGCCGCCAAGGGGCTGATCACGCTCAAGGAGGGGGCGGGCACGGACGCGTCCCCCGCGGACGTCACGGCCAACCCGAAGCACCTGAAGTTCAAGGAGCTGGACCCCGCCCAACTGCCGCGCTCGCTCGACGACGTGGACGTGGCCGTCATCAACAACAACTACGCCCAGGACGCGGGCCTCAGCCCCGCCAAGGACGCGATCCTCCTGGAGTCGGCGACGGACAACCCCTACGCCAACCTCCTGGCCGTCAAACGCGGCAACGAGGACGACCCGCGCGTCGAGAAGCTCGCGAAGCTGCTCGTCTCCTCCGACGTGAAGAAGTTCATAGCGGAGAAGTACAAGGGCTCTGTCCTGCCGGTCACTTCCGGCTGACAGGGGCGTATACGGCGTATCACCACGCACGGGGTCCACTCGCTCACCGCGGGTGGACCCCGTGGTGCGGTTCACTGCTTTCATGCTGCATGCTGGGCAGTTCAGGTTGCCCTGAACATTTTCCAAAGGTTACGGAGTGGCGCATGACTAGCACCTTCCCCAACATCTCCATCAGCACGGAGCGGTTGGTGCTGCGGCCCTTCGACGACCTGGACATCGAGGCCTTCGCCGAGATGATGAACGACGAGCTGGTCACCACCTGGACCTCGGTGCCGCAGCCCTACACCGACGCCGACGCCCATACCTGGATCACCGAACTCGCCCCGGCCGAACGGACGGACGGCCGCGGCATCGTCTTCGCGGTCACCGAGTTCCTCACCCAGCGCCTCGTGGGCATCGTGCACCTGCAGAACACGAACTGGCGTATCCGATCCAGCGAGATCGCCTACGTCATCGCCCCCTGGGCCCGCGGTGAGGGCTACGCCTCCGAGGCGGTCCTGGCCGCCGCCGAGTGGCTCTTCCGCGACCAGAAGTTCGAGCGCCTCGAACTGCGCACCGCGGCCGACAACACCGCCTCCCAGCAGGTGGCCCAGAAGATCGGCTGCATCAGCGAGGGTGTCCTGCGCAACGCCTGGATAGTGCGTACCAGGGCCGAGGACGGGACATGGGCCGAGGTGCGCACCGACATCATCGTCTGGAGCCTCCTCCCCGAGGACCTGGAGGGCACGGCGGAACAGTTCGCCGACGTCGACGGTTTCACGTCACTCGCCGACTGGAACTGAATCCGGCGGGTACGACCACGGAAGCACCGCCCAGCCGCACCAGGTACCCTCACGGTGCCCGCGTACGGGCCGCTTCCCCGACGACCTGCGAATTACCCCTGGAGACTGACGACGATGGCCGACCGCGTCACGGTGATCGGCTGGGACGGCTCTCCGCTGACAGCTGCGGCACGCTCCGCCCTGAGCGCCGCCACCCTGGTGGCCGGCGCGCCCCACCATCTGGAACTGCCCGAGGTACCGGCGCGCGCCGAGCGCATCCGCCTCGGCAGCGTGGCCCTCGCCGCCCGCCGTATCGCCGGCCGCCGCGGTACCGCGGTCGTGTTCGCCGACGGGGACCCGGGCTTCTTCGGCGTCGTACGCACCCTGCGCGCACCCGAGTTCGGCCTTGAGGTGGAGGTCGTCCCCGCCGTCTCCTCGGTGGCCGCCGCCTTCGCCCGCGCCGGGATGCCCTGGGATGACGCACAGGTGGTCGTCGCACACAGGCGCACCCTGCGACGCGCGGTGAACGTATGCCGGGCCCACACAAAAGTCGCCGTCCTCACCTCGCCGGGCGCAGGACCCGCCGAACTCGGCCTGCTGCTGGAGGGCGTCCACCGCACCTTCGTCATCTGCGAGGAACTGGGCACCGAGCACGAGCAGGTCACCGTCCTCACCTCGGACAAGGCCGCCGACCGCACCTGGCGCGACCCGAACGTCGTCATCGTCATGGGCGGCCCGGTCGGCCCCGCCGTCACGACCGGCCCGGGCGAGGGCTGGATCGCCGGCCGCGACCCGTCCGCCGTCTCCCGCGGCTGGACCCTCCCCGCCGAGGCCTACGTCGGTGAGCTCGGCGAGGGCGAGACGGAACTGCTCCGGGCCGCCCAACTCGCCCGCCTCGGCCCACGCGTC
>NZ_JAWOAI010000151.1:0-19743 GCF_033194735.1 Streptomyces sp. W16 | reverse complement strand
ACGTGATCGCCGACGATGCCGAGGCCCTCGTCCTCGCCGCCGCGCTCGCCGACGAGTTCCGCGCCGGGGCCTCGGCCCGCGACACCGAACGCAGGCTCCCGCGCGCCGAGTTGGACCGGCTCTCCGACTCCGGACTGCTCGCCGTCACCGTGCCCGCGGAGTACGGCGGCGCCGACGTGAGCTCCCAGACCCTCGCCGAGATCTTCCGTCTGCTCGGCTCCGCCGACGGCAGCCTCGCCCAGATTCCGCAGAGCCACTTCGCCTACGTCAATGTGATCCGCCGTCAGGGCACCCCGGACCAGCGGAAGTTCTTCTTCACCGAACTCCTTGCGGGCCGCCGCCTCGGCAACGCCCAGTCGGAGGCCGGCACCAAACACGTCCAGGACATCCGCACCCGGCTGACACCCCGGCCCGACGGCTCGTACGAGCTGACCGGTGTCAAGCACTACTCCACCGGCGCCCTCTTCGCCGACTGGATCCCCGTCCTCGCCCGCACCGAGAACGACAACCTGCACGTCGCCTACGTCCCGAGCGACGCCGAGGGCGTCACGGTCGTCGACGACTGGGACGGAATGGGGCAGCGCACGACGGCCAGCGGCACGGTCCGCCTGGCGGCGGTCTCCGTCCCGGCGGACCGGGTCCTGCCCCACCACCTCACCTTCGACGGCCCCCAACTCCACGGCGCCGTAGCCCAGTTGCTGCACGCCGCCATCGACGCCGGAATCGCCGGCGGAGCGCTGGCCGAAGCGGCCGAGTTCGTACGGACGAAGAGCCGCCCGTGGTTCGAGAGCGGGGTGGAGACCGCCGCCGAGGACCCGCTGCTGATCCAGCGGTTCGGTGAACTCGCCATCCAGGTGAAGGCATCCGAGGCCCTGCTGATCCAGGCGGCCCGGGCCGTGGACGCGGCGCGCGCCGACCTGACCGACGACTCGGCGGCGGAGGCCTCCATCGCGGTGGCGGCGGCCAAGGTGCACGCGGCGCAGACGGCCGTGGAGGTGGCGGGCGCCCTGTTCGAGGTGTCCGGAACCCGCTCGGCCCTCAACTCGCTGAACCTGCACCGGCATTGGCGAGACGCCCGCACCCACACGCTGCACGACCCGGCGCGCTGGAAGATCCAGCACATCGGCAGATATGTGCTCAACGGCACCAGGCCACCCCGCCACGGCCTCCTCTAACCCACCCTCAGGACAGTCCGGATCGGAGACCCCACGTGTCCCTCACCTTCCACTGGTTCCTCCCCACCAACGGAGACAGCCGCCATGTCGTCGGCGGCGGCCACGGCACCCCCGCCACCGCCTCCGGACGGGACCGGCCGCCGACGGTCGCCTATCTGAGCCAGATCGCCCGCGCGGCGGAGGACCTGGGATTCGTGGGCGCTCTCACGCCCACCGGCGCCTGGTGCGAGGACGCGTGGCTGACCACCGCGATGGTCAGCCAGCACACCGAACGCCTGAAGTTCCTGGTCGCCTTCCGGCCCGGCTTCGTCTCCCCGACGCTCGCCGCGCAGATGGCGTCCACGTTCCAACGGCAGACCGGCGGACGATTGTTGCTCAACGTCGTCACCGGCGGCGAGAGCCACGAGCAGCGGGCCTACGGGGACTTTCTCGACAAGGACGACCGTTACCGCCGTACCGGCGAATTCCTGGAGATCGTACGGGAGTTGTGGGACGGCAAGACCGTCGATCTGGCCGGCGAGCACCTGCGGGTCGAGGACGCGAAGCTGGCGCGGCTGCCGGAGCCGGTGCCCGAGGTGTACTTCGGGGGATCCTCGCCGATCGCGGGCGAGATCGCGGCCAAGTACGTGGACGTGTACCTCACTTGGGGTGAGCCGCCGGCCCAGGTCGCGGAGAAGATCGCGTGGATCAGGGCGCTGGCGGCGAAGGAGGGGCGGACGCTTCGGTTCGGGATTCGGCTGCATGTGATCACGCGTGACACGTCGGCGGAGGCCTGGGCGGAGGCGAACCGGCTGCTCGCAGGGTTCGACTCCGAGACCGTGAAGTCCGTACAGGCCGGGCTTGCCCGGAGCGAGTCCGAGGGACAGCAGCGGATGCTGGCCCTGCACGGGGGCAGCCGGGACGGGCTGGAGATCCACCCCAATCTGTGGGCCGGGATCGGGCTGGTCCGGGGTGGGGCGGGAACGGCGTTGGTCGGCAGCCACGAGGAGGTCGCCGAGCGGATCAAGGAGTATGCGGCGCTGGGGATCGAGGAGTTCGTGCTGTCCGGGTATCCGCATCTGGAGGAGGCGTACTGGTTCGGGGAGGGCGTGCTGCCTCGATTGGCCGCGGAGGGGGTGTGGCGGCACCCGGCCGGCGGGCAGCAGCCCGCTGAGGCACAGGTGCCGTTCGCAGGTTGAGCCGTGGTCAGAACCAGTGCAGACAGTGCGGGGAGCGGTCGGCCCGGAAGAGAGCGTCTGCGAGGGCGGGCGCACCCGGCCGGTGGGCCCGGATGTGTCCCGCTCGCACGAGTGTGCTCGGGGCGGTGCCGCCGAGATAGACCGAGCCCAGGTCGCTCACGTCCAGGGACAGGTCGGGCTCCCGGCCCGTCGGGACGCAGTCGGCCTTGCCGTCCCGGACGGTCAGCAGGTAGCGGCCGTGCTCGCCGAGGAACGGGTCGTCGACGTCGAGGACGAGCTCGCCGTCCGTGGACCAGCCGCGCTCGGTCAGCGCACGCGGGACGTCCAGCAGCCGCACCCAGAGCCAGTCGGTGTCGCCGCTCACCTCTCCGGCACGGAAGTCCGTGAGCTGCCAGCGCAGCGGATGGCCGGGCGGGACGTGTTTGAACACGACCTGACTGACCAGGTCGTGGCCGAGCACGAACCGGGCCAGAGCCGTGAAGGCGGCGTCGTCAGTGGCGATGGTCTCGTCCACGGTCAGGATTTGGGAGTCGCCGAGCGTATAGCTGGCGTACCCGTCCGGGACCCCGTCGGCGTCACGGTGGACGGCGACGTAGCGAGGCTTCGGAGAGATCGGGGGCTGCCCCGCGCCCAGGGTCCACCAGCGGTGCGGCCGGGACAGCGCGCCGGGCTGCGCGCGGCGGTAGCGGTCGTAGATCTCTTCCAGGATCTCGCCGCACTCGGCACGGCGCAGCAACTCGACAGAGCCGGTCGCCGGGCCGTCGGCCGTGTCGCTCGCCCGGGGGAGGGCGAGGGCGGCCCGGTGGCGCGGCACCGTCAGCCGCTGGGTGTAGGTGGCCGGTCCGTAGCCGAACCTGCGGTAGATCAGGGCCTCGGACGCCAGCAGCACGGAGAGGGACTCCCCGCGGGCCCGCAGCTCGGTGAGCTGCCGGAGCATCATCGCGCTGAGCACGCCCTGGCGTCGGTGCGAGGGCAGCACGCCGACGGCGGTCACTCCGCTGACCGGGACGACGATCTCGCCGGGCAGGGTGAGCTCGAAGGAGTACGCGGCGGCGGTGCCGACGGGCCGTCCGTCCGCCGTCGTGGCGAGCAGGCCGCGGTCCATTTCGAGCGCCGACCACCAGAGACCGCCGCCTTCGACCGGGGTTTCCGGGAAGAGCCCGAACGCGGCATGGAGCGTGTCGACGAACACGTCGAGGTCCTCGTCGGTCGTGTTACGGATCTCCATCACTGCCGCTGCCTCCCCGGGATACTGGCACCACGTCCCGTGATGCCCCGCCACAGTGCAGCGTCGCTCCGTGACCGGGTCAAGCGAATTACGAGTCGGCCAGCGCCTTCAAATGGGCCGCTCTCGACTCCGCCGTCTGACCCTGGACCAACAGGAACAGGGCCTCGCGCGCGAGGCGTTGGGCCCTGCTCGTCACTGCCAGGGATCTGCCGCCTCCGGCCACCACGGCTGCCGCCGTGGCCGTCATCAGTACCTCGTACGCCTGTGTCCTGAGGGCCAGCCGTTCGGCCAAGTACTCGTGCGGTACCGGGTGTTCGGCCAGGGCGTAGGCCTGCTTGCGTACCTCGTCGAGGCGGGTGCGGAGTGGGTCGGCGGTGTCCTCGTCCAGCAGCGCGAGCGCCGCCTCCGCGACTCCGAACACCGCCGGTGACGCGTTCGTCGGCTTCGGGCGGTCGGTCTTCGCCCACCGCGCGTACGGCGTGCGCAGGGCCACCGCCTCCTCGGGGAGCCACAGGCCGTCCAGCTCCAGCGACACAGTCCGGGACGCGGTGAGCGCCGCCAGCCGCATCGGGGGCGAGGGGCGCAGGCCGGGTTGCTCCCGCGCCTCCGTGAACGCGAACAACGCCTCGTCCTCGTCCGTCACCCCCGCGAGCAGCATCACGTCGTTCAGACCCCACCCCGTGTACCAGGGCACCGTCCCGTCGAACCGTCGGCCGCCCCGCTCCCGCGACACCCGTACCGGGACCCGGGGATACGCCCGCAGATGTGCGTACGCCACCCCGGACATCAGCTCGCCTCGCGAGAGCGGGCCCAACAGGCTCTCCCTTACCGGCAGTTCGCTCTTCGCCAACGTCATGACCGGCGTGTGGTGCTGCGTCTTCACGAACCACGTCGAGCAGCACGCCCCGGCCAGGATCTCCGCCGTCTCCCTCGCCACCGCGCCGGGTGCCGCCGAGCCGCCGTAGGCCACGGGGGCGCTCACGCCCAGGAGACCGGACTGTTTGACCGCCTCGATGTGGGACGGCGGGACGCCCTCCTGGTCGACCTGTTCGGCGTGCGGGGTGAGGAGGTCGTCCGCCAGTCGTCGGGCGCGGGTGACGAGATCGTGGGAGGTCATGCGAGTGATTCTCCCGATCGGCCGGGCCGGTCACGCACGACGCTCCGGCCCGTGTCGTGGGACGCGGGCCGGAGCGGTGGGGACGCGATGATCAGTCCGCCGAGCGTACGGCGGGCATCGCGAGGTCGACCGGTCCTGTGGCGCCGGGGCCGGTCTTGCAGGAGTCGTGGCAGTCCTTCTCCAGGCTGCAGCACAGGGAGCAGATCGCGCCCGAGTGGAAGGGGCAGTTCGCCACGTCGGGGCGCTCGAAGTCCGTCTTGCAGACCGTGCAGGTCAGCTCGACGGCCGAGGGCAGACCGTCGGGGCCCAGCAGCGGCTCCTCCAGGTCGTCGAGGCGGGCGATGTAGTACTTGCCCTTGGTGAGGTACGCGAACAGGGGCGAGAGGACCATCGCCAGGAACAGGGCGATGAAGGGGGAGTACGCCTTGCCGTAGTCGCCGAACGCCTCGAAGTACGCGGCGATGGAGACGGCCGAGGCGATGAGCATCGAGCCGAAGCCGACCGGGTTGAAGTTGTACAGGTGGGCGCGCTTGAACTCGATGTAGGACGGGCTGAGTTTGAGCGGCTTGTTGATGACCAGGTCGGCGACGACCGCGCCGATCCAGGCGATCGCCACGTTGGAGTAGAAGCCGAGGACCGTGTTGAGGAAGCCGAAGACACCGCCCTCCATCAGGGCCAGCGCGATGCCGACGTTGAGGAAGATGTAGACCACGCGGCCCGGGTGACGGTGCGTCAGACGGGAGAAGAAGTTCGACCAGGACAGTGAACCGGAGTACGCGTTCGTCGAGTTGATCTTCACCTGGGACAGGATCACGAAGAACGTGGCCAGACCCAGGGCGACCGGAGCGGCGAAGGTCTTGAAGCCGGACACGTACTGCTGGATGGGCTCGTTGGCCTTGGCCAGACCCACACTGCCGGCGATGTAGAAGGCGAGGAAGGCGCCGCCCATCTGCTTGGCCGCGCCGAGGACCACCCAGCCCGGGCCGGCGGAGAGGACCGCGCCCCACCACTTCTTGGCGTTCTCGGGGGTCTTGTCGGGCATGAAGCGCAGGTAGTCGACCTGCTCACCGATCTGCGCGATCAGCGACAGCGCCACACCGGCGCCCGCGCCGACCCCGAGCATGCTGATGCTCGACCCGGTGGGGGAGTTGCCCGCGAAGTGCGTGAACTGCGAGAACTTGCCCGGCTCTTGGATCGCGATGGACACGAACGGCGCGACCATCAGCACCAGCCACACCGGCTGCGTCCACACCTGCATCTTGGAGAGCGCGGTCATGCCGTAGATCACCAGCGGCAGGATGATCAGCGAGCAGATCAAGTAGCCGACGGCGAGCGGGATGTGCAGGCCCAGGTCCAGGGCCTGCGCCATGATCGAGCCTTCGAGGGCGAAGAAGATGAAGGTGAAGCTGGCGTAGATGACCGACGTGAGGGTCGAGCCGAGGTAGCCGAAGCCGGCACCCCGGGTCAACAGGTCCATGTCGATGGAGTACTTGGCCGAGTAGTACGAGATCGGGATGCCGGTGAGGAAGATCGTCACCGCCGCCGCCAGGATCGCCACCATGGCGCTGGAGAAGCCGTTCGAGATCGCGATCGAGCCGCCGATGGCGAAGTCGGCGAGGTACGCGATGCCGCCGAGAGCGGTGGTGGCCACCACGTACGGCGTCCAGCGCCGGAAGGACTTCGGCGCGTAGCGCAGCGAGTAGTCCTCCAGCGTGTCGTTCTGCGCCCAGTCGTTGTAGGTCCGTCCGGCAGCCGTTGCCGGCGCCTCTTTGTCGACGATCTCCGTCACGACACTTCCCTCTTCCACGGGTGTGGGTCATCTCCCGGACGGCCCGGGGGAGTTGGACGGAAGAGTCACGCCGAATTGTTTCCCGGCCGTTTCACCCGCTTTAAATGAGAGAGCTTTCAAAATTCTTTTGGCGACGCGCGTAGATTTAATCGACACTTCCTGTGGAAACTATTCCTGCGGGAAGGTACTCTCGATCCCGGCAGGTGGGGAAGGTCAGAGTTGGGCGACGATGTCGAAGTCGAAGGCGTCCGCCCGCGCCAGATACAGCCGTTGGCGGAGGTGATTGCCGTGCAGGCGCAGTACGCCTCTCGGGCCCTCGTACGAAACCGAGCCGCCCACCGCGCACATGGCGCCCACATCGAGCGACCGCGCCCGCTCGGCCAGTGCCGCCAGCAGACGTACACCTTCGAAGCACGACTCGCCGAGACTGCCCACGACGGGTGCCTCGACGCCGAACCGGGCCGCGTAACGCCCGCTGAAATCAAGGCTTTCGGCGGTGGCGAGGGTCTCGAAGTAGCCCGCCGCCGCCCACAGTCCTTCGGTGGCCTCCGCGCCGGTGGCCAGCAGGATGTTCTCGTCCATGTGGGTGCTCAGCCGCAGACACCGCTGGTGCAACCCGTGTGCGGCGAACGCCCTGTTGAAGCGCGCCGCGTCGTCCCCCACCAGCAGCATCAGCACGGCGTCCGCCTCGCACCGCTCGACGCGGCGCAGCACCGGGCCGAACTCGTACGTGCCCAGCGGCACGAACACCTCGTCGCGCACCCGGCCGCCGCACTCCCGGGCGTAGTGGCGCGCGGCCCGGGCGGTCACCCTCGGCCACACGTAGTCGTTGCCCACCGTGCACCAGCGCCTCGCGCCGGTTTCCTCCGCCAACAGGCGCATGGCGGGCAGGAGTTGGGCCGCGTCGGTCTCGCCCGTCAGGAAGACGCCCGGTGTGCGCTCGCCGCCCTCGTACTGCGCGGTGTAGACGTACGGCACCCGGCCCGCGATGCGCGGCACCAGCGCCTTGCGGACCGCCGAGGTGTGCCAGCCGACCACCGCGTCGACGGCTCGCATCGACACCAACACCTCGACCTCGGCGGCCACTTGCTCCGCCGGGGCGCCGCCGTCCACCACGATCAGCCGGACCTCGCGGCCCAACACCCCGCCGGTGGCGTTGAGTTCCTCCACGGCGAGTTGTGCGGCCAGTTCGCAGGACGGGCCGAAGACGCCCGCCGGACCCCGCAGCGGTACGACCAGTGCCACGACCAGGGTCTTGACCGGGCCGCCGATCCGCCCGGGCGGCAGGGGATGCACCAGACACCTCCGTGAGGGCATGAGGGCACGGATAACCGGTCCCGGCCCCGGCGCCCTCGCAGAGGCTCGTAATCTGAACCGCACAGTAGACCTACCGGAAGGACAGCGGCAATGTCGTCCGTACCGTCGCCGGGCCTCGCCCACCTGCTGAGTCACGCCGAGCGGCGGATGGGCCTGCGCATGGCCGTCGTACTGGCCGAGGAGGACTGCTCGGTGGAGCAGTGGCGCGTCCTGTCGATCATCGCCGACGGCAAGGGCCGTCCGATGACCGAGATCGCCGACCAGGCCCTGATGCCCGCGCCGAGCCTGACCAAGCTGGTGGACCGGATGGTCGCCGACAACCTCGTCTACCGCCGCCCCGACCGGGCCGACCGCCGCCGCGTCCTGCTCCACCTCACCGCCCGGGGCCGCACCCTCCACCAGCGTGCCGCGCACCGCCTCCTCACCGACCAGACCCGGCTGCTCGACGCGATCGACGACCACGGCGACCTCGTACGACTGCTCGCGCGGCTCACCGCGGCCCTCGACCAAGAACCTGCGGAGGGGACCGGGGACGAACCCGCGGAGAAAATCCTGCCGGTTTCCTGAGGCGCGGTGTCGATCCGGGAACATGGCGTTCGTGTAGGAGGTGAGAGATCCCCCGAGGGACTTCGAGAACCCCCTGCGCCATGGAGGACGCCATGCAGCACTACCTGCTCAGTGTGATCACGCCGACCGACGGACAGATGCCCTCGCCCGAGGAGATGGCGGAGATCCGCCGCAAGCTGGATGTTTTCCACGACGAACTCCAGGCCGCCGGTGCCTGGGTCTTCGCCGGCGGCCTGCACGGGCCGGAGACGGCCACCGTGCTGCGCCCCAAGGACGGCGACGTGCTGATCACCGACGGCCCGTACGCCGAGGGCAAGGAGTATCTGGGCGGCCTCTGCCTGATCAAGGTGGCCGACCTGGACGCGGCCCTGGAGTGGGGCAAGCGGGCGACCTGGGCCACCACCCTGCCCGTGGAGGTGCGCCCCTTCATGAATACGTCCGAGGACTGATGGCGTTCGACACCGACATCGAGGCCGTCTTCCGTACCGAGTACGGGCGCGCGGTCTCCGTCCTGGTCCGCTTCCTCGGCGACATCGACCTCGCCGAGGAAGCGGTCCAGGACGCCTTCACCACGGCCGTACAGAAATGGCCGGAGACCGGTGTGCCGCCGAGTCCGGCCGGGTGGATCATCACGACCGCCCGCAACCGCGCGATCGACCGGCTGCGCCGCGAGTCCTCCCGGGAGGCCCGGCACGGCGAGGCCGCCCTGCTGTACGCGTCCGACGCGCCCGCCGAGGAGGGACCCGTGCGCGACGACCGGCTCCGTCTGATCTTCACCTGCTGCCACCCCGCGCTCGCCACCCAGGCACAGGTCGCGCTCACCCTGCGGCTGCTCGGCGGGCTCACCACCGCCCGGATCGCCCGCGCCTTCCTGGTGCCGGAACCGACGATGGCGCAGCGCCTGGTCCGCGCCAAGGCCAAGATCCGCGACGCGAGGATCCCGTACCGGGTGCCCCGCGACGCCGACCTCCCCGACCGGCTGGGGGGCGTGCTGGCCGTCGTCTACCTGATCTTCAACGAGGGCTACACCGGCTCGCCCGAACTGTGCGCCGAAGCCCTGCGCCTCGGCTGCCTCCTTTCCGAGCTGATGCCGGACGAGCCCGAGGTCACCGGCCTGCTCGCGCTGATGCTGCTCGTCGAGTCGCGCCGGGCCGCCCGGGAGGGCGCGAACGGCGAGCTGGTGCCGCTGCCCGAGCAGGACCGCGACCGGTGGGACGACGAGCTGATCGCCGACGGACAGTCACTCGTCCGGCGGTGCCTGCGCCTGAACAACCCCGGGCCCTACCAGATCCAGGCCGCGATCAACGCCGTGCACAGCGACGCCTCGACCGCGGACGCGACGGACTGGGGTCAGATTCTGCGGCTGTACGACCAGCTCATGGCCGTCGCGCCGAGCCCGGTCGTCGCCCTCAACCGGGCCGTCGCCGTCGCCGAGGTGGACGGCCCGCGCAAGGCCCTCGACCTCGTGGACGCGCTGGACCTCGACGACTATCACGTCCTCCACGCCGTACGCGCCGATCTGCTGCGCCGCCTGGGCCGCGACACCGAGGCCGTGCGGGCGTACGAGGCGGCCGTCGCCCGCACGGAGAGCGCGGCGGAGCGCGGCTACCTGGAACGCCGACGCGAGGAACTCGTACGCATGTGAAAGTCTCGCTGCGGAGAGTGACCTTCTCCGCACCGGAATTTATGGTGGGGCATGAAAGGTTGCTATATACACCTGACTGTCGAGACCACCCATCCACGCACCATCAGCGAGGCACCGTGAACCAGTCCAGCCCCGAGCAGCCCGCCGACATCGTGGCCCGCCTGCGCGCCACCTTCCGCACCGGCCGCACCAAACCCGTCGAGTGGCGCACCGCGCAGCTCCACCGCCTGCGCGACCTGCTCACGGAGCACGGCGACGACCTCGCCGCCGCCCTCCACGCCGACCTCGGCAAGAGCGCCGCCGAGGCCCAGCGCACCGAGATCGGCTTCACGATCCGCGAGATCGACCACACCCTCGACCACCTCGACGAGTGGCTGCGCCCCGAGTCCGCCCCCGTACCGGCCCACCTCGGCACGGACGCGACCGCCTGGACGCAGTACGACCCGCTCGGCGTCGTCCTTGTGATCGCCCCCTGGAACTACCCGGTGCAGCTGCTGCTGACCCCGGTCGTCGGCGCGCTGGCCTCGGGCAACGCGGTGGTCGTCAAGCCCAGTGAGATGGCCCCGGCCACCTCCGCCGCCATCGCCCGGCTGCTGCCCGCCTACCTGGACACCGACGCGGTCGCCGTCGTGGAGGGCGGCATCCCGGAGACCACGGCCCTGCTCGCCGAGCACTTCGACCACATCTTCTACACCGGCAACGGCGCCGTCGGCCGCATCGTCCTGCGCGCCGCCGCCGAGCACTTGACCCCGGTGGCCCTCGAACTCGGCGGCAAATCACCGGCGTTCGTCGACCGAGACGCCGATCTCGCCGTCGTCGCCGACCGGTTGGCGCGCGGCAAGTTCCTCAACGCAGGCCAGACCTGTGTGGCCCCCGACTATGTGCTCACCGACCCGGAGACCGCCGCCGCGCTCGAACCCCTGCTGGTGAGCGCCGTCGAGAAGGTCTACGGCGCGGACCCGCAGACTTCCGGCGAGTACGGCCGGATCGTCAACGAACGCCACTTCGACCGGCTCGCCGGGCTGCTCGACTCCGGCCGGGTCGTCGTCGGCGGGCGCAGCGACCGCGGCGACAAGTACATCGCGCCGACCGTGCTCGCCGACGTGGACCCGAAGGCGCCCGTCATGGCGGAGGAGATCTTCGGCCCGATCCTGCCGATCGTCACCGTCCCCGACCTCGACGCGGCGATCGCGTTCATCACCGATCGCGACAAGCCCCTTGCCCTGTACGTCTTCACGGACTCGGACGACACCCGCGCCCGGATCGCCGCCGAGACCTCCTCCGGCGCCGTCGGCTACGGCCTCCCGCTCGCCCATCTCACCGTCTCCGACCTGCCGTTCGGCGGCGTGGGTGAGAGCGGCATGGGCAACTACCACGGCCGCTACTCCATCGAGACGTTCAGCCACCGCAAGGCGCTGCTGGAGAAGCCGCTCGTCTGACCGGCGGTTCTTCTATCACCGGTCGCTTATATAAGCGACCGGTGATATTTTTGGCGCATGCACGCTTTCGATGTGCTCGGAGACCCCGTGCGCCGCCGCATCCTGGAGCTGCTCGCCGAGGGCGAGCAGCCCGCCGGCACGGTCAGTGACGTAGTCCGGCGGGAGTTCGGGATAACGCAGCCCGCGGTCTCCCAGCATCTGAAGGTGCTGCGGGAGAACGGTTTCGCGACGGTACGGCCGGACGGCACCCGGCGCCTCTACGCGGTCGACTCCGAGCCGCTGCGGGACATCGACGCCTGGCTCGATCAGTTCCGTCGCTTCTGGACCCCGCATCTGGACGCCCTGGCAACCGAGTTGGCCCGGGGAAAGCGTGAGCGCCGGCTCCGCGAGGCCGACGACGACACCCCGAGGAGCACCCCGTGATCGACGTGACCCACCAGATCAACTCCGTGAGCCGCCGCGTCGGCCGCCGCGACTTCCAGGCGGGCGAGGCCCGTGTGATCACCATCGGCCAGTCCTACGACTCACCGCCCGAGGACGTGTGGGACGCCTGCACCAACCCCGAGCGCATCCCACGCTGGTTCCTGCCGGTCACCGGCGAGCTGCGGCTGGGCGGAAAGTATCAGTTGCAGGGCAACGCGGGCGGGACCGTCGAGCGCTGCGACCCGCCCAACAGCTTCTTCGCGACCTGGGAGTTCGGCGGCGAAGTCAGCTGGATCGAGCTGCGGTTGACGCCCGAGGGCGACGGAACGCGCTTCGAGCTGGAGCACATCGCCCATGTCGACGACACGAAGTGGGCCGAGTTCGGGCCCGGCGCGGTGGGCGTCGGCTGGGACTCGATCCTCCTGGGGCTCGACGGCAATCTGTCGGGCGCCGGTTCCGTGAAGCCCGAGGACGCCATGGCCTGGCTGGCGTCCGAGGAGGGCCGCCGCTTCGTCACGTTGAGCAGCGAGGCGTGGTTCGCGGCCAACGTGGCGAGCGGAGAGGACGAGTCGGTGGCCCGCGCGTCCGCAGACCGGACCACGGCCGCCTATACGGGGACCGGGAGTTGAGAGTCACAGCGGCCGAAGAGCTGACCCGGGACCGATCACCGTTGTAGCGTGCGCGCGGGAAGTCACGCGTGATCGGAGCCAGGGATGAGTGTCGGCGGCGAGACGGTGTTGGTGACCGGCGGCAGCGGATTCGTCGGCAGCCATCTGGTCCGGCAACTGCTGGAGCGCGACTACCGGGTGCACACCACTGTGCGGTCCCTCGGCAACGAGGCGAAAGTCGCGCCGCTGCGGGCCATGCAGGACCAATTCCCGGGCGCCCTGGAGCTGTTCGAGGCCGATCTGCTGGCGGAGGGCTCCTTCGACGCGGCGATGGACGGCTGCCGGGTCGTGTTCCATGTGGCCTCGCCGTTCCTGATGCCGGAGAAGATCAAGGACGGTCGGAAGGACGTCGTCGAACCCGCGCTCACCGGCACGCGGAACGTCCTCGCCGGCATCGAACGCACGCCCACCGTCGAGAAGTTGGTGTTCACCTCGACGGTCGGCGCGATCTTCGGGGACTACGCCGACGTCCGGGCGATGAAGGACGAGATCCTCTCCGAGGACTACGTCAACACCACCAGCACGGTCGAGAACAACCCGTACCACTACGCCAAGACGGTCGCCGAACGCGCCGCCTGGGACGCGGCTCACGCGCAGGACCGCTGGCGCATGGTCTCCGTCAACCCCGGTCTGATCCTGGGGCCTTCACTGACCCCGGCCTCCGACTCCGGCAGCCTGTTCCTCCTCGAAGAACTCTTCAAGGGGTACTTCTTCTACGGGGCACCCGACTTCAGCTTCACCGTCGCCGATGTGCGGGATGTCGCGAGCGCGCACATCGCGGCGGCCGAACGCCCCGAGGCGCACGGCCGTTACATCGTCGCCGAGACCCGGATGGCGTCCTTCCTCGACATGTCACGAGCCCTGCGGCAGCGCTTCCCGCACAACTACCGGCTGCCCGGGCACGGCCTCCCGCACTGGCCGGTGCGCATCCTGGGTCCCGCGTTCGGGCTCACCCAGGACTACATCCGCAAGCACCTCGGGATCAGGTTCACGGTCGACAACCGGCGCGGAGTGGAGGAACTGGGCATCCACTACCGGCCGTTGGAGGAAACGCTTGTCGATCACTACCTGGCGTGGCGGCAGTTGAGGGAATCGAGCTGACCGGTGCCCCGTCCTTCGCCGTTCACCCCACCGACCGTTCACCCCTCTTGACTGGTTCAGACCAGAGGCGCTTGGGTGTGGCCCGATCACCTTTCCGGTGTCATGAGCCTGACCACACTCAACCGAAGGGCACCCATGCGAACCCCCCACGCCCTGCTGGCCATCACCGCAGCGCTGGCCGCCACCCTCGTCGCCCCACCGGCCGGCGCCGCCGACGCGGTCCCGGCCCCCGGCACCTACTACGTCCAGAGCGCCACCACCGGGCTCAACGCGGCCGACAAGGGGGGAGCGGTGGAGCAGCACAACCCCAAGGGCAACGAGGACCACCAGCAGTGGAACCTCAAGGCGAGCGGATCCTCGTACGTCCTGGAGAGCACCGACACGGCCGGCAGCTGCCTCGGCCGCTCGGGCGCCCAGGCGAAAACCGTCGCCTGCACGAGCGCCGACGCGGCCTGGCAGATCACGGCGACCGGCGGTGACCAGTACACCCTCCAAGTGCCGGGCACGGCAAGCTACTTGACCGTGGCCGCCAGGCCCTCCGGCGCCAACTACCCGGCCCAGCTGGCCATCGGCTCCTCCGGCGGCCTCGCCTCCTGGTACCTGACCCCGATCACCTCACCCACCAAGCCGATCCCCGCCCAGGACCAACGCACCCTCGACCAGGTCACGTTCCTCACCGCGCACAACGCCTACGCCAACGGAGTCGACGGCGGCTTCGCCCCGCCCTTCGTGAACTTCTTCCCGAACCAGTCCCGCGGCATCAACCAGCAACTCTCCGACGGCGTACGGGGGTTCATGCTGGACATCCACCAGACCTCCGACGGCGCCATCCTCTGCCACGACAGCTGCACCCTGGTCAGCAGTCCGGTCGCCCTGAACGTCGACCTCCAGCGCATGGTGGACTTCCTCAAGGCGCACCCCGACCAGTTCGTCACGGTCTTCCTGGAGGACTACGTCGACCCGGGCGTCCTGCGCAGTGAACTCGCCCGCGTGAACGGCCTGTACGACGTGCTGTACCGCCCCGACCAGACCGGCGTGAAGCAGAACGGCTGGCCGAAGATGGCCGACCTGATCGCGGCCAACCACCGCCTGCTGATCTTCACCGACCACAGCCGTGCCTCCGACGAGTCCGCCGGACTGACCCGGGACAGCTTCGGCGTGATGTACCAGCGCGAGTGGACCGTCGAGAACTACTGGTCCATGGGCTCCGGCGCGAGCTCCTCCGACTGGTCCTGCTACAGCCGCTGGTACGGCAGCGACCTCAACGTCCCGCTCACCCAGACGTATTCGGGGTTCCGCCCGCTGTTCGTCATGAACCACTTCCGTGACGCCACCATCGCGGGGACGGCGCAGACCGACAACACCAAGGTTCTCGACCGGGCCCAGCGGTTCTGCCAGCCGGCCGCCCGCAAGAAGCCCAACTTCCTCGCCGTGGACCGCTACGACCTCGGCGACCCGGCCTCCGCCGTCAACAGCCTGAACACCTACACGTATCCGTAAAGCGCGGGTGGCCGCGCCGCGCGTATGTGCGAAACTCCGCTGATGACCTCAGCGAAGATCACCGCCGCAGCCGCGGGCACCTGGAAACTCGGCGACCTGACCGTCAACCGCATCGGCTTCGGCGCGATGCGGCTGACGGGCAGTGCCGCCTTCAACCTCGGCACGCCGAGCGACCGCGACCAGTCGATCGCCGTGCTGCGCAAGGCAGTTGAGCTCGGTGTGAACCACATCGACACGGCCGCCTTCTACTTCTCGACGCTGCGGTCGGCCAACGAACTCATCAACACCGCGCTCGCCCCCTACCCCGACGACCTCGTGATCGCCACGAAGGTCGGCCCCTTCCGCACCTACTCGGGGGAGTGGGGCAGTGCGGCACGCCCCGACGACCTGCGCGGTCACGTCGAGGAGAACCTGCGCCAGCTCGGGCGCGACCAGCTCGACGTGGTCTATCTGCGCCGGATGGGGCAGGACTCGATCGCCGAGCACTTCGGCGCGCTCGCCGAACTTCAGGAGGAGGGCCTGGTCCGGCACCTCGCGCTCTCCGACGTCGAGCCCCGGCACCTCGCCGAGGCGCAGGAGATCGCCCCGGTGGTGAGCGTGCAGAACCGGTTCGCGCTCGACTCGTACAAAGCCGAGACCGACGACATGCTGCGGATCTGCGGCGAACAGGGCATCGCGTTCGTGCCGTTCTTCGCCATCGCGGGCGCCGGCGGGGCGAGGAGCGCGACCACCGCCCACGACGACGAGGTCCTGGCCGTCGCGGAGGCCCACGACACCAGCCCCGCCCAGATCCGCCTGGCCTGGACCCTGGCCCAGGGTCCGCACGTCCTCGCCATCCCCGGCACGGGCAACCCCGACCACCTCACCGAGAACGTGGCGACGGGGGCGATCCGGCTGACCGAGGACGAGTTGACCCGGCTCAACGAGCTGCACAGCAAGGCGGGTTGAGCGAGGGCGGGGCTCAGGCCACCCAGGTGCCGTCCCGCATCAGATGGCGCTGGGGCAGCTCGGGCACCTCGTGCCACGCCTGGACGGCCAGTGGCCGTACCCGGAAGAAGGAGTAGGGCGCGCGCTCCGCTCGGGGATCCCAGCCGTACTTCGCGTGGAAGGCGTCGGCAGCGGCGGCCGGGACGTCCTCGGCGGCGAAGGCCGTGGCCTCGCCGTCGATGAGCACGACGTCCCGGGTGTCCGCGAAGGCGAGCCGGGTCCGCCGACCGTCACTCAGATTGCGGCCCGTGGGGTTGGTGGGCCGGGTGCACAGCCAGACGGCCTGCCCGTCCCAGAGGAACCACAGCGGGACCAGACAGGGCAGCCCGTCGGCGTCCGCCGAGGCCACCCAGATGTCCAACTCCCGCTCCAGCCGCGCCAGTACGTCACGCCTGCGCTCCTCGGGGCCGCGGGGCGGCACGGTGATCTTCATGCCCGGGACGCTACCGGCGGCGCCCGCGCGGCGCCTCGGGCCGGGGTCGTAGGACCTCGGACCGAGGCGCCGTGGCGTCAGCCCAGCGGGGCGTGTGGGCAAGGCGCTGTGGCGTCAGCCCAGTTGTGCGTGCAGGAAGGGCACCGTGCTCGCCCAGGCGCGGGTCGCGGAGTCGGCGTCGTAGACCGGGCGGCCGTCGTTGAAGAAGGCGTGGTTCGCCGGGTAGAGGCGCAGGTCCGCGGTGATGCCGGACTGCCGCTCGACGGTCTCGCGCAGGGCGTCGAGGCTCTTCGCGGGGATGCTCTCGTCCAACTCGCCGTAGTGGCCGAGGATTTGGGCCTTCAGCCCGGTGAAGTCGGGCAGCTCGCCCTGGATCACGCCGTAGAACGGCACCGCCGCGCTGACCCGCGGGTCGGCCGCGGCCAGGTACAGGACGAAGCCGCCGCCCATGCAGAAGCCGACCGCGCCGACCGTGTCCGAGGTGACCTCGGGCAGGGACAGCAGGTGGTCGACCGCGCCGGAGAGCAGTTCGACACCGCGGGCGACCGGGAGGGCCCGCATCATCCGCAGCGCCTCGTCGCTCTCGTGCGCCACGTTCCCGCCGTACAGGTCGGGGGCGAACGCGACGAAGCCCTCCTGGGCGAGCCGGTCGGCCACGTCGGCGATGTGGTCGGTCAGGCCCCACCACTCCTGGATGACGATCACGCCCGGCCCGCTCCCGGACGGCGGCAGCGCGAGATAGCCGTGGGCGGTGCCCCCGGCACTGGGAAAGGTGACGTTCTGACGGGCCGGGGCTCCGGTCGACTTCGGCAGCTCGGAGGACATGGCGCTCAACTCCTGTACGGCGGTGCTCGATGGGGGAGTGCCGGGGCGGGCTCGACACATTCGCAAGCCTGCCACGGCCGGGACCGGACACTGCTTTGGCCCTTCCGTCCGTCATCCGGACGTGGTTCCCACCTCCGGTTCCCGACCCATGCGCACCACCCGCCCCGCGGCCACCTTCTGCAGCAGCCCGTACGCCAGCACCGGCAGCAGGATGTGCGGGCGGTCGGGCAGGGTCGTCGTGATGAGCACCGCGCTCGCGCTGCTGTTGTTCATCCCGCAGGCCAGCGTCACCGAGGCACCGGACCGGGCGTCGAGGCGCAGCGCCCACGAGGCCACCCGCCCGAGCGTGAAGGACAGCCCGCACACCGTCGCGGCGACGCCGAGCGCGGCCAGCAGGAGGACCGGGCGCGGATGGAGCAGGAAAGGCCCGAGCACACCGCTCGCGTTGACGTACGTCAGCAGCAGCGAACCCGGCAGGGCGGCGGGCACGGCCGTGCGGAGAAGCACGTCCAGCGCGCGCGGGGGCAGCGCGAGCCGGCACAGGACGCCCGCCGCACAGGGCAGCACCACGGAGGTGAGGGCGAAGGCGTTCCCGGCCGACTGCGCGGCCACGGCGAGTCTGCTCGCGTAGTCCCCCTGGAGCAGCGGACACAGCACGGCCAGGGTGAGCGGGACGGTCAGCGGACTGACCAGGGTGGAGGCGAGCACCAGGCCGACGGCCGTGGGCTGGTCGCCGTCCCCCTTCGCGGTCCACACCGTCGCCCCGGCGGCCACCGGCATGGCCACGACCAGGATCATCGCGGCGATCATGCCGCTGCCGCCGTCGTGGTCCGGGGACAGGCGCAGCGCGAGAGCCACCCCCGGGACGATCAGCAGCGGCACCAGGATGTGCAGCGCGAGGCCGGCGAGCAGCGCGACGGGGTGCCGTACCAGCAACCGCAGCTCACGCAGCGGCACCTGGAGACCGGCGCCGAACAGGACCAGGGCGAGGAGCAACTGCGGGGTGCGCAGGGGCAGTTCGGCGATACCCGTGGCGTGCGGGGAGCGGAGCCACAGGCCGGGGCCCGGCAGCACCGCCGCCGCGACATACGTCACGGCGACGGCCCGTCCGAGGTGGCGGCGCAGCAGGGCGAGGGGGCGGGGTGCGGAGGGATTCCCGGCGGGTCGGGGACACATCGTGGCGCTCTTCCGTCGTAGGGCCTGGGCGGAGACGGAACGCCGGTATCGCCTGGAAGTTCGTCGACACGCGCTGGGGGATGACTGTCCGAAGCCCTGCGGTCATCGTCGACGGTCCCTTCCATAATGGGCAGACGGGAATGGGCACACAGGTGCGGTGACGACACGGCACCCGAGTGACTACAATTCTGTAGACGGTCTACTGGACTGTAGACGAGGACGGGGTGAGGATCGTTCCCATGGCCGACGCGAAGGACGAACGCCGACCGGCGGGTGAGCTGGAGGCCACCGTCATGGCCGCCCTCTGGGCCGCCGGCGACCCGCAGACCCCCGGAGAGGTGCAGCTGAGCCTCGGCACGGGCCTGGCCCGCACCACGGTGACGACGATCCTGACCCGGCTGCACGACAAGGGTGTCGTCGACCGAAGGCGCCAGGGCCGCGGCTACGCCTACTTCCCGGTCCAGGACGCGCAGGGCCTCACCGCCCGCCGTATGCACACCGAACTCGACCGGGACGGCGACCGGGAGACCGTCCTCGCCCGCTTCGTCGCCCAGCTCGGCCCCGACGACGAACGCGTCCTGCGCGACCTCCTCGAATCCGGCGAACAGTGAAGCGGGGCGAAGCGCGGAATCCGGTGAGTGATGGGATTCGGTGAGCGATGATCGCCCTCCTGCTCCTCCCGCTCGCGCTGCCGTTCGCGCTACGGTCACCGGCCCGGCGCGCCCTGGAGCGGCTCACGCCGGTCGCCGCGCTGTGGCTGCTCACCGGCTCCGCCGTGATCGCGGCCGGCTGCACCCTCACCGCGCTCGGCGCGTTCGTCCTGACCGGTCTGCTCCGACTGCCGTTGTTCGCGTCACTCGGCGAACTGGTCCACCCGCTGCGCACCTCCTACGGCGGTCTCGTCCCGCCGGCGGCCTTGCTGTCCGCCGGTGCGCTCGTCGGGTGCGCCTGGGCGCTGACCCGGTGGGCGCTGTACCAGTCCCGTGCCTTCCGCGTCGCCCGCACGCAGGCCGGACGCGGGCCCGTCGCGGGTGACCTGTGCGTGGTCGACTCCCCGCACCCGGACGCGTATGCCCTGCCCGGGAGACCGCACCGCATCGTCGTCACCACCGGAATGCTGCGCAGCCTCGACGCCGCCGAGCGCGAGGCGCTGTTCGCGCACGAGCGGGCGCACA
>NZ_JAWOAI010000150.1:0-19887 GCF_033194735.1 Streptomyces sp. W16 | reverse complement strand
CGGCCGGCGAAGCGGTCGGGACGAGGCACCCTCGCTGCGAGCGCGCCCCGACTCCGGCCCATGGCACTGCCGCTGACGGTGCGTCAGTGAGCGGCCCCCGCTCACTCGCCCTTGCGGCCGACGCCCGCGTAGACCCAGTACTCCGACGGGTTCTCCGGGATCTCGTCCTCGGAGTCCGGGCGCCACAGGGGGACGTAGGTCAGACCGGGTTCGACGAGGTCGAAGCCGTCGAACAGGCCGAGGATCTCGTCGTGGGAACGGGCGGTGACGGGCGAGGTGGCCTTGGAGCGGTACAACTGGCCCACGGCCGCGGCGGTGTCCGGGCGGTCCTGGTTGGTCGCGTGGCTCAGCGCCAGCCAACTGCCGTCGGGCAGCGCGTCACGGAACGCGCCGACGATGCCGGCCGGGTCCTCGGCCGGCGTGATGAAGTGCAGGATCGTGATCATCAGGACGGCGACCGGCTGCTCGAAGTCGATCAACTTCCTTACCTGCGGGGCGGACAGGACCTCGGCGGGCCGCCGGATGTCGCCGTCCACGATGTCCGCGTCCGGGTTGTCGGCGAGGAGGGAGGCGCTGTGCGCGACGGCCACCGGGTCGTTGTCGACGTAGACCACGCGGGCGCCGGGGCCGGCCGCCTGCGCGACCTCGTGGACGTTGCCCTGGGTGGGGATGCCCGAGCCGAGGTCGATGAACTGCCGTACCCCGGAGGCGACCAGGAAGCGCACGGCCCGGCCGAGGAAGTCGCGGTTGGCCCGGGCCAGGGTGCGCACCTGGGGGTCGATCGCCGTGAACGCCGCCAACGCCTCACGGTCTATGGCGAAATTGTGTTCGCCGCCCAGCATCGCGTCGTACATCCGGGCGACGCTCGCCTTGTCCGGATCGATCCCCTGCGGCAGACCTCCACTACCCGGCACTGCAACTCCTCTTCGCCCGAAGATCCTTGACGAGTCATCATATGATTGCCGTCGAACGCACGGCAGACCGCATGCCCCACGCCACGCGGCCGGTCCCCACCCGGAAAGGCACGACCCTGCGGAACGAACAACCGCGCAGTCACTACGGTGACGCACCCCCTGCCGGGCCCCCACGCCGCAGGCAGTCCTTCGCCCCCGCCGCGGACGTGATCGGCTCGGAGCTCGATCTGCGGCTGACCGGCACCCATGTGGTGCACGCGCTGACACCCGGGTTCTGCGACGCGGCCTCGGTGTATCTGCTGGAGCGGTGGGTGCTTGAGGAGAACGCCACCCCCGCCGTGGATCCGGCCCAGATCGAGGCGCGCCGGCTGGCGGTGCGGGTGGGCACGGAGGCGCACGAGACCTGGGAGGGAGTGCTGCCGGTCGGTGAGGTGATCGTCTTCCCGCGCGAGACCCCGTACGCGCGCGCCCTCGCCACCGGGCACACCCAGATGCTCGACGGGGTGGACACGCACACCTCGCAGCGGCTGCTGGCCTCCGCGGGCGGGGACCCGCAGCGCGTGGACGATCTGCTGCGGACCGCGTCCTTCCTCGTGGTTCCGCTCCAACTCCGCGGCGCCACCGTCGGGTTCATCGCCTGCACCCGCGGCCCGGAGCGGGGACCGTTCCTGCCAGGCGAGGCCGTGGCCGTGGAGTCGCTGGCGGCCCGGGCCGGTGTGGCCCTGGACAACGCGCGCCGCTACGAACGCGAACGCCGCACCGCGCTGGCCATCCGCAACAGCCTGCTCCCCGACCCGGCCCAGGAGTTCCCCGGCTGCCGCATTGCCCACGGCTATCTCCCCGCCGGCCAGGGCAACATCATCGGCGGCGACTGGTTCGACGTACTGCCGCGCCCCGGCGGCCGGGTCGGTCTGGTCGTCGGCGACGCGATGGGCCACGGCCCCGACTCCGCCGTCGCCATGATCCAACTGCGCACGGCCGTACGCACTTTGGCCCGACTCGACATGGAACCGGCCGAACTCATGCGCCGCCTCGACGAGTTGGCCTACGACACCCCGGGCGCGTCCTTCGCCACCTGCATATACGCCGAGTGGGACGCGGGATCGCACACCTGCACCCTGGTCGGCGCCGGGCACCCTCCCCCACTGCTGCGCGGACCCGAGGGACCGGCCGCACCCGTCACCCTCGCCAGCGCGGGACTGCCGCTGGGACTCGGCACCGGCAACTACGAGGCCACGGTGCTGACCGTCTCCGAACCGTCCCTGCTCCTGCTCTACAGCGACGGACTGGTGGAGTCCCGGCACACCGACATCGACCAGGAGATCGCCCGGCTGGCCGCGGCCCTCGACACGGCCGCCGCCGAAACCGTGCCGGCCGACTGCCCGGACGCGTTCCCCGCGCTGTGCGAGCGGCTGCTCCGCTCCCCCGGCCAGGCGCCGGGAGCCGACGACCGCACGCTGTTGCTGGCCGAGTTGACGCCCGCGACCACCTGAACAGGCCGCGGACGTCCTCGCCCCCTCCATCGCCCGGACTCAGCGCCCTGTCGGCAGCATGGCCCACACGGCCTTGCCGCCGGTGAGCGCCGACCGGTCGACTCCCCAGGTTTCCGCGAGCGCCTGCACGATGAGCAGCCCGCGCCCGCTCTCGTCGTCGACACACGGATCGCAGCGGGAGAGGCCGCCGCCGGTGTAGTCGTGGTCGTGCACCTCGATGCGCAGACAGCGGTCGTCGACGATCCCGACCCCGCACAGGAGCCGCGAACTGGGGGTGTGACACACGCCGTTGGTGGCCAACTCGGAGACGAGCAGCACCGCGTCGTCACGCACGCTCTCGGGCAGGCCCCACTTGGCCAGTTGCGCGCCCATGGCGTGGCGGGCGACCCGGACGCCGGAGCGGTGCGCCGGAAGTTCCAGCCAGTGCGCCAGGTCGGGGCTGGCGACGTCTAAAAGCTGCGGGGAGGGAGTCGTGTGGGGGGACACGGTGGTTCGCCTTCCATCGGGGGCGGACGCAGGCGGGAGACGCAGGTCATCGGCAACAGGCGCGCCGGAGTAGGGGGTTCCGGCGGGAGGCCTAGATCACTGACACAAGTAACTATGCCCATAGGTCAGTTCAAGCTGCAACCGGCTCCCTGATAATTACAGAACGGCGATTTCTGTCTGGCGGCATCAGCAAGTCGCTGTCAGACTGGCGCCGGTGACAGTCCCTCAGGAGGTTGGGCGTGAGCGAAGCTCGTTCGGGTGGCGGCACCGGCGCACCCACGGTTCTGCGCATGATCCTCGGCCGACGGCTGCAGGACCGGCGGCAGAACGCGGGCGTGTCCCTGGAGGACGCGGCCAGGGCCCTGCGGGTGACGTCCCTGACCATCCGCCGCCTGGAGAAGGCCGAGGTCGGCCTCAAGCCGCTCTACGTCGAGAAGCTGCTGGAGACCTACGGCGCCGACCGCCAGGAGATCGAGGAGTTCGTCACCCTCGCCGAGCGCGCCAACCGGCCCGGCTGGTGGCACGACTACCGTGATGTGCTGCCCGGCTGGTTCACCGCCTATGTGAGCCTGGAGACCGGCGCCAAGACCCTGCGTACCTATGAACCCCACTACGTCACGGGACTGCTCCAGACGTACGACTACGCGCGTGCCGTACTGAGCGGCGGCTTCCCGAACGACAACGACGAAGACCTCGAACGGCGGGTGCAGTTACGTCTGCGCCGCCAGAGTCTGCTGGAGAGGCCGGACTCGCCCACGCTGTGGGCGGTGCTGGAAGAAGCCGTGCTCCACCGGGTGGTGGGTGGCCCCGCGGTCATGCGGGACCAGATAGACCGGCTCCTGGAGGTCTCGGAACTGGACCACGTCAGTGTTGACATCGTCCCGTTCTCGGCGGGTGCCCACGTGGGGGCGTGCGCACCCTTCACCTATTTCCGGTTCGAGGAACCGGAGCTGCCCGACGTCGTCTACAGCGAGATCCTCTCCGCCTCCATGTATCTGGACCAGCGATCAGACGTCGCGGCCCATCTGGAGGCGCACAACAGGATGTCGCTGCTGACCTCGTCCGCGGACAGCAAGGCGCTCTTGAACCGCATGCGCAAGGAGTACTCATGACCACCACCGACAACACGGTCTACAACGGGATGCCCGCGTCGAACCTCGGCGAGCAGGGCTGGGAATGCCCCTGGAGCGGTCCCAACGGCGGTCAGTGCGTGGAGACCAAGCAACTCGCCGACGGCCGTGTCGCGTTGCGCCAGTCGACCGACCCCGCAGGACCCGCGCTGATCTACACGCCGCAGGAGATGGCCGCGTTCGTCGACGGAGTCAAGCGCGGCCTGGCCGACCATCTGATGGCCGGCTGAACCAGACCACGGGCGTGAGGAACTGGAGCCGGCCCGGCTGCGACCTGCCCGAGACGCCGATGCACACCACTTGAGAGGGACAGCATGACCAACCCCCACGCCGCGCGGGACATCGACACCAGCAGGCCGCACTCCGCCCGCATGTACGACTACTACCTGGGCGGCAAGGACCACTTCGAGGTCGACAAGCAGGCGGCCGAGACGGTCGCGGCGGCCTACCCGGCCATCTTCGTCTGCGCCCGCGAGAACCGCGCGTTCATGCACCGGGCCACCCGTGTCCTGGCCAGGGAGCACGGCATCCGGCAGTGGCTCGACATCGGCACCGGCATCCCCACCGAGCCGAACCTGCACCAGGTCGCCCAGTCCGTGGTCCCCGAGGCCCACGTGGTCTACGCCGACAACGACCCCCTGGTCCTCAAGTACGCCGAGCGGCTGATGCGCAGCACCCGGCAGGGTCGCACCACCTATGTGCAGGCGGACGTCAACGACCCCGAGACGCTCCTCAACGCCCCGGAGCTGGCCGAGGTACTGGACCTCGACCAGCCGGTCGCGCTCTCCCTCAACGCGCTCCTGCACTTCGTGACCGACGCCCAGGACCCGTACGGGCTCGTGGCCCGCCTGCTGTCGGTTCTCCCGTCGGGCAGCGCCCTGGCCATCAGCCACTGCACGCCCGACTTCGACCCCGCCACCTGGGAGAAGGTGACCTCGATCTACACCAACGCCGGGACACCGGTGCAGTTCCGCTCCCAGAAGGACGTCTCCCGCTTCTTCACCGGGCTCGACCTGCTCGAACCCGGCATCGCGGTCGGCCACCGCTGGCGCCCCGACGCCGCCGACGAGGAGTCCGTCACGGCGGAGCCGCCCACGGACGCCGAGGTCAGCCTGTGGACCGGGGTGGGCATCAAGCCGTAACCCATCTTCCGCGGGCCCCTGGGCAGTTGCCCCGGGGCCCGTAGTCATGTGCGGGGGCTGCGGAGCCGGAGACCGGCCGCAGGGCACCCGCGACGTCACGTGCTGGAAACCTTGACGCGCACGATGCCGGATGCCACGATTCCGGCGCCGAAATGTTTACGTAAACATCACCCCGATCCCCACACCGAGCCCACCGGGCACCAGGACGGCGAGCCGATCCCACCCGTCCCGCCCGGCATCTGTTCCGACGGCCGCTCAGCCGCGCGCAGGCCCCGCCATGCGCCGAGTCGCCATTCCTGAAAGGGCAAGTCGATGCGCACCATCCCCGCCAGAAACCGCGTCACCCCTCGTCTGCGGGCCACCTTCGTGGCCGTCGCGATCGCCGCGGTCACCGGCACCACGCTGGCCGGCAGCCCCGCCTCCGCCGCGCCGAGCACGAACACGTCCCAGTTCAAGGGCGTCAACTGGGCCGACCCGCGCGACAATTACGCCGACGACCCGGTCGTCCTGTCCGGCCTGTCGCTCACCGACACCTACGCCCAGACGTACACCAAGGCGACCCGCGTCATCGCGGCGTTCCGCGCCAATCTCGGCGCCAACACGGTGCGGCTGCCCATCAACCCGTACACGGTGAACGGCAGTTACTGGAAGTCGTACCGCGGTGTCATCGACGCTGCGACGGCACAGGGCTTCAAGGTCATCGTCTCGTACTGGGAGGGCACGGGCGCCAACAAGGACGGCTTCATCGACGATCCCGCCACGTACTGGCCCATGTGGAACACCGTGGTCAAGGCCTACCAGCACAACCAGCGCGTCTACTTCGAGCCGATGAACGAGCCCCACGGCTACACCGACGCCGAGTGGGTCGACCTCGCCGCCAAGTGGCTGGACACCTACTCCTCGGTGCCGCGCAACCGGGTCTTCGTCAGCGGCGCCGGCTACAACGACCACGTCACCACGGTCTGTGCCGACCCGCGCCTGAAGGGCACGTATCTCTCGCTGCACCACTACGGGTTCTGGAAGAGCTACGCCACCTACGACCAGTGGGCGAGCGACCTCAAGGAGCGCCTCGGTGACTGCGCGAACCGGACCGTGGCCGACGAGTTCGGCGCCCCGATGACCACGGGCCTGAACTACAACGTGCCGACGCCCGACGACAATTCGGTCAACTTCATCCAGGCCGACACCGACGTCTTCCGCGAACTCGGCATGGGTTCCGTCTACTGGCCCGGTCTGCGCACCGACGACACGTACTCGATCCAGAAGCTCATCGGCGACGCGGCCCGCCCCTGGCTTGCCACGACCAACCAGTCCGGCGCGGACCGCCTTGCCTGGGCGTGGGGGCGGGGGCGGCCGGTCAAGTCCTGACGCCGCGACCGAGGCAGGTGGCCCGGTCGTGCCCGTGAGATGGCGGGCGGGGACGGATCGCGGCACCCGGCTCATGGTGAACGGCTCGGCGGGGTAAGGGAGTTCATGGTCAGCGTGCTGGAGACAGCGCCAACCTGCGCCGTTCCAGGTCGATTTCGGTGACGACGACCGTGAGCTCGTCGCCCACTTGAAGGATGCCCTGCGCCGTCTCCACGGGCATCTCGGTCAACTCCCGTAGATGGACCAGTCCCTCGATGCCGTCGGCGACCTGGACGAAGACGCCGAACGGGACCACCTTGGTGACCTGTCCGTGCAGTGTCCGGCCCACCGCGACCCCTTCGGCGAACACCGCGAAGGGGTCCGGCCGCATCGCCCGCAAGGACAGCCGTGCCTCTCCGTTCCAGTCGTCGAACTGGAGGAACTCGCACGCGACATGCTGTCCGACCCGAACGACGTCCGAAGCCGCTTCGATGTGCCGCCATGACAGTTCGGGGATCGTGATGAACCCGACGCCGGGGAAGACCGGATGGTCAGGGCCGTCGTCCAGCGACACGAACACACCGAACCGCTCGATCGCGGCGACCGTCCCGGAAAGAATCTCGCCGGGTCGACGTGAGGTCAGAAACGCCCAGAGTTCCGGGTTCTCCGTAGCGGTCATCGCCAGCCGCACCCGGCTCTCGTCCAGCTCTACGGCCACCACCTCAGCGGTGATCCGCCGGCCGACCTCCGCGGCCACAGCCGTCTTCCAGCGCCAGGAGACGTCTGCCTGCCGGACGGTGCCCAGTGCGCGTGCGGAGAACCCGTCCAGGGTGACCACCACCCCCTGAGACCGCGTGACATCTACGACGGTCCCGCCGCAGATGTCCCCCACGTGTATCCCTGCCAGGAATTCCCTGGCCGCCCGATCGTCCGCCGCTGCCCCCATGCCGTTCAGCCTTTCATGGGGAGCCCTGTCGGGATCAACACCTCATGGGCAACAAACCTTGCCTGTGAGGCTCAGATCATCCACGAGAAACCCCGTCCGTCGACACTAAGCGGTGGTAGGTTCTCCACTTACCGAGCGGCAGCCGGAACGCATCCCGCCTGCTCTTCGCGCGGAACCACAGACGGGAAAAGAAATGACCGACCAGGAGTCAGTCGTACTTCCGCCCCACGTCGACGACCCCGAATTACTGCCACCCGGAGTGGAGGCCCCCGCCGAGGGGAGCCTGCTGACCTACTGGCAGGATCGCGTGGGCCAGCATGTGCATGATTCGTACGCCGGCGTCCGTCTCATGAAATTCCCCGAGGACCTGCGGATGTTCGAGCATCTGCTGTGGCTTTCCCGGGCGCAGGTCGTCGTGGAACTCGGCACCCATTCAGGAGGCTCGGCGCTGTGGTTCCGGGATCGACTGCGGACCATGGCCGCCTACGGTCTGATTCCCCAGGACATCCGCGTGATCTCCGTCGATCTCTCCCAGAAGAACACGCATGACGTCCTGGCCGCGGCCGACAGCCGTTACGCCGAGCACATCACCCTGCTTGAAGCAGACATCCTCGACGAGGGCACCAGTTTCGAAGTCGCCGAGCACATTCCGCAGGGCGCACGCTGTCTCGTGGTGGAGGACACCCGGCACGCCTACGAGACCACGCACGCGGCACTGCGGCACTACTCCCGGTTCGTCCCCGACGACGGCTTCTTCGTGGTCGAGGACGGTCTCATAGACTCTCCGGAACTGTGCGTGCACATCAAGCCCCCTGGTGAGACCGGCGGGGTCGTGTCGGCGGTGCGCGACTGGCTGGCCGGCGATCAGGGGCAGTTCTTCCAGGACAGGCCGGACCTGAACAGATATGGGATTTCCTGCCGCAATATGTGGTTGCGCCGCAAAGCGGTGACAACCTCTGACTGACGGTCAGTCCTCTCCAGCCTTGACGGCGGCGACCTCTCGCATTTCCGTGATCCTGCCGTCGAGGATGGAGAAGATCGACGTCACCCGGAATTCCTCCCGACCGGCCGCCCCGGCGATGACGGCGTGATCGTCGCTTCGCGTACGGATCAGGATGTCGTGCTCGATGACGACTCTGTCTCCCGATTCCAGGTACGTGTAGTACGGCTCACGGACCTCCACCTTCTCGTACAGCTCGGGAAAGACCTGGAAGTGCTTCCGCAGCGCCTCGATTCCAGCCGCCTTGACCCGACCGAAGGTGACGATTCGCCCGTCATCCGCCCAGTAGCGGTGAATCTCGTCGAGGGCGCCGCCTTTCTCGATGTCACACAGACCTGAGATCCACGTGTACATCCCGTGGAAGAAATCCCGATAGCGCTCAGTCGTACCCATGGCCGCAGAGTGATCCTTTCGTGCCCGGAAACAATTCCGACTCCTGCCGCAGGGCAGGGCCGACGATCATCTTGGTCGCCGCACAAGAACCGTAACGCGCCCCTTGGTCGCCGCACAAGGGGCGCATCGCCACGGCTTGACATCTTGGTCACTGACCAAGTTCACTGGCCTTGTTGGTCAGCGAACAAGACCGGGACTCACCCGAGGAGGAAGATCATGCCGAAGACGTGGTTCATCACCGGAGCGTCGAAGGGGTTCGGCCGGGAGTGGGCACAAGCCGCGCTCGAACGGGGCGACCAGGTCGCCGTGACCAGCCGCTCGACGTCCGCCTTCGACGACCTGGTCGCCAAGTACGGAGACGCGGTGCTGCCGCTGCGGCTCGACCCCGCCGACCGCAGGAACGCGTTCGAGGCCGTGCAGGAGACGATCGACGAGTTCGGTGCTCTTGACGTGGTCATCAACAACGCGGGCTACGGCCTGTTCGGCATGACCGAGGAGGTGACCGAGCAGCAGGCCCGCGAGCAGATCGACGTCAATCTGTTCGGCGCGCTCTGGGTCACCCAGGCGGTGCTGCCGCACCTGCGCGCCCGCGGGTCCGGCCACATCATCCAGGTGTCGTCCATCGGCGGCGTCGTTTCGCTGCCCGGACTCGGCATCTACCACGCGTCCAAGTTCGCCCTGGAGGGCTTCACCGCGAGCCTCACCGCCGAGGTGAAGGACTTCGGCATCAAGGTCACCCTGGTCGAACCGGCCGGATACGCCACCGGATGGGCCGGGCCCTCCGCGGTGCAGGCGGAACATCTGCCGGCCTACGACGACTTCCGCGCGGCCATGACGCGGATTTCCGCGCGGCGCGGCGATCCGAGCGCGACGCGAGCGGCGATCCTCACCGTGGTCGACGCGGAGCAGCCGCCGCTGCGGATCTTCTTCGGTGAGGGGCCCCTGGAAATGGTCACCAAGGAGTACCGGGCGCGGCTGGACGAATGGCACAAGTGGGACGACGTCTCGAAGATCGCGTTCGGAGCCTAGGACGCAACAGGGGCACGACGTCGCTCACTTCCACCCCCAAAACTCACCCGCGGTCGCGACCATGCGTGTGTTATGAATCTTCACGCGTGACCGATATGACAAGAAGACAGACAACCATTCGACCGGCCAACGGGTGAGGGCCGGTCGGGGTCGCCGATGCCGGGGTCCGCTCCCCGGGCTGCGGTGATCTTCCTGCCCCAGGAGGACCTCCCGCATGTTCCGACGTATTGGCAATACGGTCGTCCGACATCCCGTCTGGACGATCGTCGCGTGGCTGATCGCGGCGGTGGCGATTGTCGCCACCGCTCCAGGCCTGCCCTCCAACAGTGACGAGAGCAGTTTCCTGCCCAAGAGTTACGAGTCCATCAAAGCGGCGGATCTGCAGGTGAAGGCGTTCCCCAGCGCCTTCACCCCGTCCGCCATCGCGCTGTACCAGCGCACCGACGGCGGCAGACTCACCGCCGCCGACAAGAAGGACGTCGCCCGGATCACCACCGAACTGGGCGAGAAGCACATCGACCAGGTGCAGAAAGTGGTCCCCGGCCAGCCGTCCAAGGACGGCCGGTACACCATGTCCCTGGTCCAGATGGACAGCAAGAACGCCGGCCAGCCCGTTCAGGCTGATGCCGCGAAGGTGTTGCGCACGGACGTGAAACAACTGGTCAAGGGCACGGACCTGGAGGTGAAGCTCGGCGGTTCCGCCGCGCAGGCCCTGGATCAGCAGGACTCCTCCAAGCGCGGCGAGGCACTCATCGGTATCGGGACCTTCGTCATCATCCTGGTGACGCTCCTGATCATCTTCCGGGCGCCGATCCTCGCCTTCCTGCCCCTGCTTCTGATCGGTGTGGTGGCGGCCATCGCCAACGGGCTGATCGCGTACGCCACCAAGCTGTTCGGCCTGCAGGCCAACAGTTCCGTCTCGTCGATCCTGATCGTCGTGCTGTTCGGTGTGGGTACGGACTACTTCCTGTTCCTGATGTTCCGTTACCGAGAACGGCTGCGGGCAGGTGACGAGCCGAAGCAGGCCATGATCAACGCGGTCGCCCGGGTCGGCGAGGCCATCGCGTCGGCGGCGGGCGCGGTCATCATCGCCTTCCTCGCGCTGGTGCTGTCCACGCTGGGCTTCCTCAAGCAGATGGGTCCGGCACTGGCCATCGCGGTCAGCGTCACCCTGATCGCGGGCCTGACCCTGATCCCGGCCGTGGTGTCGCTGATCGGGCCGAAGGTCTTCTGGCCTTCCAAGTCGTGGCAGCGGGAGCCGGAGAACGCCCGTTTCGCCGCCCTCGGCCGCGGTGTCCGGCGCCGTCCCGCGCTGACCGCCGCGCTCTCCGGCCTGGTTCTGGTCGCCCTGTCGCTCGGCACCCTCGGTTACAAGGCCACCTTCGACCTGGCCTCGGGTTCCATGCCCAAGACCAAGGAGTCGATGGTCGTCCAGGACGAGATGCAGAAGGCGTACTCGGCGGGTGCCGCCGCGCCCACCGACGTCTACCTCTCCAGCGCCGACGGCCGGCCGCTCGACCGGAGCACCTTCGCCGCCTACGCCGAGAAGCTCGGGGCCGTGGACGGTGTCGCGAGCGCCCGGATGAGCCAGGTCAACAAGGGCGGGACCACGGCGGACTTCACCGTGACGCTGAAGTACGAGGCTTCGACGGAGAAGGCGATCGACGCCGTGGGTAGGGTGCGCGAGGTCGCGCACTCCGCCGCTCCCGACGGCACCGAGGCCCTGGTCGGCGGCATGTCCTCGATCTACAAGGACATCAACGCCGCGGTCAATCACGACTACCGGACCGTCTTCCCCGTCGCCGCCCTGCTGATCATGCTGATCCTGGGACTGGTGCTGCGCAGTGTCGTAGCGCCCTTGTACCTCATGGCGTCGGTGGGTCTCGGCTTCGGCGCCACACTCGGCGCCACCGTCTGGATCTTCCAGGACGCTCAGGGGCACCCAGGTCTGATGTTCATGCTCCCGGTGATCATGTATCTCTTCGTGGTCGCCATCGGCACCGACTACAACATCCTGATGATCGCCCGGCTGCGCGAGGAGGCCCGTGAGGGTCGCGATCCGCGCGAGGCGGCGGGTATGGCCTTGCGGCATGCGGGGCCGACCGTGGCGGCGGCCGGTTTCATCCTCGCGGCGACCTTCGCCACGATGATGCTGGCCGGCAACGCGCTGCTCACCGAGATGGGTTTCGCCGTCTCCTTCGGCATCGCCGTCGCCGCGTTCGTGATGGCCATGTTCTTCACGCCCAGCCTCACCGCCCTGATCGGTCACGCGGCCTGGTGGCCCGGCCATGCCGACCGCGCCCGGGAGACAACGCCCGCTCCGGGCACCGATTCCGGCGTCTCCGGCAGTGCGGACCAGGACTCGGTCGCCCACGATCCGGCAGGCCGACGCGGCTAGTCACGACCCCAGGGCCTGTCCGCCGCCCCGACAACCGGCGGACAGGCTTCGGGTGCCGGCGCCGTGCAACTCCCGCACACCGACGCCGAGTTCACCGACCATCATGCCCACCGGCCATCGACCGTCAGCTGATCGGTACGGCATCCGAGGCCGACGGCGACGGAGCGCCGGACGCGGTTCCGGTGTCAGGGCACTCGGGGTCCGTCGATGGAGCCGGACCGGAGCACACACCCTCAACTCCCGGAACCGGGCCTGGGTCTGGTCGTCGGGGCCGACTGAAGGATCTGCTCGATGCCGAAGGCGAAGCGCTCGCCGTAGTCGATCGAGATGTAGTCCTCCAGCACCGAATGGAGGCCGGGGAAGTGCTGCTCGTTCACCGATTCCCGCAGCCGGTCGTGGAACGCGGCCGGTGTCGCCTGCTCCTCCTGGACGAGGCCGAGGGTGAAATAGAAAAGGCTCCAGGACGTCCACGCGGCCGACTTACGGGTCGGGCATCCCTCGAAGAGGACGGTCACCAGTCGTTCGGAGAAGGCCAGCGTGTTCGGCTCGACGGGAAATGTTCCGGCGACGAGCAGGGCGCCGTCCCGGTGGCCGAGCATTGCCTGCCGCAGCCGCCGGAGCAGTTCGGCCACTTGCTCGCGCCAGTCTCCGTGCAGGTCTTCCAGGTCGACCTCGCCCATGACGGACTCCGCCATCAGGCCGAGCAGCCGGTCCTTGGTCCGGATGTGCCACATGACCGTGTTCATTCTGACGCCGAGTTCGGCTGCCACCGCCCTCGCGGACAGTTTGGTGATGCCGTCTCTTTGCAGGACATCGAATGCGGCCTGGACGACACGGTCGAGCGTGATACCGACCTTGGTTCGGGCAGCGCCTGGCGTCTTGGTCACTGATCAATGCTACCCGGGCGGCCGGCGCCGGTCGGTCACAGGGTCGCGACCACCTCGATCTCGACCAGATAGCCCTCCGCGAAGAGCGTCTCCACGCCCACGCACGTGCTCGCGGGCGGCGTCTGTCCCGCCTCTCGGCAGCCGGCGATGAGGGCGATCAATGCGTCGGCGTGATCAGGGTCGTACCCCACGAGGTGAATAGTCTCCTTGACGATTTTGCTACGGCTCGAACCCCCGGCAGCCAGCACCACGTCGATGTTCTCGTAGGCCTTGGTGAACTGCGCGGCCAGGTCGCCTCGGCCGACGAGTTTCCCTTCGGCGTCCCACGCGACCTGTCCGGACGTGTAGAGGAGACCCAGGTCGGGGACCGCCAGGCCGTGGGAGATCACACCGGTCAGGGGCGGCAGTTCAGCGGGATTCAGCGCGATGATCGAAGACATGGCGAGGCCTTCCCTCTTGCCAGGAGAATGGGTGTTTCCGTCATTCCCGCGCAGTACGCAGCGGGTGTTCGCCTAACTGCGGCGTGACGCCGGGATGGGGTGTCGCATCGGAACGGTCGCCGCCGTCGACGCGATCAGCACGGTGGCGTCGGCATCGTCATTGCTGGTGAGACGATGCTCCTTCGACGAGTCGAAATGCACCGAATCCCCGGAATTGAGCTGCAGCGATACCCCCGAGATATCGAGAGTGATCGCCCCCGACACGACATGCAGCCATTCCTCGCCGACATGCCGCGCGGTCTTGGTGTGTTTACCGGCCGCCAATTCGACCCGGATGACGGACATCGTCTCGCGAGGCCCGCTCAGTACGGTGTAGCGGCCGTCCTGGCCCTCACGCGTCATCGCCTCGTCGGCGCGCACCAGATGGAAGTCGTCCTGGTCGGGCTCCTGCACCAGTTCGCTGATGGATACGCCGTAGACGCGGGCGATCTGCAGCAGGCTGCCGATGGACGGCTTGCGTACGCCCTTCTCCAGGCGCGAGAGATGCGCCGAGGAAATGCCGGTCTGTTCGGCCAGTGTCGTCAGGGTGATGCCCCGCTCGCCTCGCATGTCCTTGAGGCGTTGGGCAACCCACAGATCAGTGTCCTCGATCGACATTCCCGCACGATAACATGCCTGTGAGGCAAATGAGCCCGCCTGCCAGGTACATCGGACGGGGCCCTTACGCGAGCTTCAGCAGTTCCTGCGCGAAGCCGTCCGGGTGCGTCAGCAGGCCGACATGGGTGACGCCGGACAGGGCGACGACCCGGAACCCGCGTTTCTCCGCCGCGGCGGCCACCTCGGTGAAGAAGTCCTGATCGGCACAGTAGATATAGGTGACGGGCTTGGCTGCCAGAACCTCTTCGCTGCCGGGCCCGAGTGGTTCCTCGTGGGTGAACCGCGGCATCGGTGTCATCCTGCTCGACAGCCATGCCGCCCCCTCCTCGTCCGCACCGAGCGCCCCGGTGTCGAGCGGCGCCACCTCCCACTCGGCCGGCCCCCGCGCTTCGGCGAACGCCGACTCCAGCCAGGGCAGCATCCCGAACGCCGACTCACCGGTCACCGGGGCGAAGGCGTCCGCGTAGACCACCTGTCCGACCCGGTCGGCGGCGAGCGCGGCAGCGCCCGTGATCACCATTCCGCCGTAGCTGTGCCCGACCAGGATCGCGTCCCGCACCCCTTCGGATTCGAGGAGTTCGGCGATCTCGCGCGAGTGGACGCCCAGGCCGACGTCCGGCGCGGAGAGCTCGTGACGCTCGGCGAGACCGGTCAGGGTAGGGGTGAGAACCGTATGGCCGGCGCTCTCCAGCAGGGGGCGCAACCGGTCCCACACCCAGCCACCACCCCATGAACCGTGTACGAGTACGAACGTCGCCATAGCCCGCTCCTCCTGAGACTCCAAGGCCCCTCGGCCTTTCCCACAGAGTCACGGTCCAGCCCAACCAAGTCAACCTCCTTGGTAAAATAAATTACCTCTCAGGCCCTTAGGTCGACCGTCGCGACCGACGTCACAGCAGCGCCAGCCCCGGTTCGTGCAGGATCTCCGCGATACCGGCCAGCAGTTCGGAGCCCTGCCGGCCGTCCATCAGCCGATGGTCGAAGGAGAGCGCGAGTTGGGTGCCCCACCGGGGCACGATCCGTTCGTCCCCGTTGTCGTCCCGGACGACCCAGGGCATACGGCGGACGGCGCCCACGGCGAGAATGGCGGCCTCTCCCGGGTTGAGGATCGGGGTACCCGTGTCCACCCCGAACACCCCCACATTGGTGAGCGTGACGGTGCCGCCCGCCATGTCCTGCGGAGAGGTGCGGCCGGCTCGGGCGGCCGCGGTCAAGTCCGCCAGCGCCTGGGCCAGTTCGCGCAACGACATCCGGTCCGCGCCCTTGATGTTCGGCACGACCAGGCCGCGGTCCGTCGCCGCCGCCACCCCGAGGTTGACGTAGTGCTTCAGGACGATCTCCTGCGCCACCTCGTCCCAACTGGAGTTCGCCTCAGGGGTCTTGGCCAGCGCGATCACCAGGGCCCGGGCGAAGAACAGCAGCGGGGTGACCCGCAGATCCCGGAACTCCCTTCGCCCGGCGACCAGTTCACGCAGCCGCATGGTGGCGGTGACGTCGACGGTGATGAATTCGGTGACGTGCGGTGCGGTGAAGGCGGAGGCGACCATGGCGGCGGCCGTGTGCTTGCGTACACCGCGGATCGGTATGCGTGTCTCGGCCGGTCGCGCCGTGTCGGGGGCCGGGGTGGGAATGGTCTGCGGGACCGTGCGCCGGGCGGCCTCGCGCACGTCCTCGCGGGTGATGGTGCCCCCGGGGCCGGTGGGGGCGACAGTGGTGAGGTCGACCCCGAGATCCTTGGCGAGTTTGCGGACCGGCGGTTTGGCCGCGGGTCGTGCGACCACCTGGTCCGGACGACTGGTCTCGACTCCGGCCTTGGCTCGGTCCTCGGCTCCGGCCTCAGGCGGCGAAGTCCTGTGCTGCGGTGCGGCGGAGCGCCTTCTGCGACGGCCGGCACCCGCGCCCTGCGGGCCGTATCCGACCAGCAGCGCCGCCTGTTCCGGCTCGGCCTCCGGCTGCCGCGTCGTCACACCGTCCGGTTGCCCGTCCGCCGCTTCTCCCGGTGGGCCGGTGTCGATCGTGATGAGCGGCTTGCCGACCGCCAGGGACTCCCCCACTTCCGCGTGGAGGGCGCTGACGACACCGGCGTAGGGCGAGGGGAGTTCTACGGCGGCCTTGGCCGTCTCCACCTCGACGATGATCTGGTTGACCTCGACGGTGTCGCCGGGCCGGACCGACCAGGCGAGGATCTCCGCCTCCGTCAGGCCTTCGCCGACGTCGGGGAGCAGGAACTGCTGCGGGCTCGTCACGGTGCGCCCCTTCCTAGTAACTCAGGCTGCGGTCAATGGCGTTGAGGATCCGGTCGACACCGGGAAGCCAGTCCGACTCAAGGCGGCTGGGCGGGTAGGGGGTGTCGTATCCGGTCACCCGCACGACGGGTGCTTCGAGGAAGTGGAACTCCTCGTCCTGCAGCCGTGCGGCGACCTCGGCACCGAACCCGTGGGAGGAGGCGGCCTCATGGACCATGACGGCCCGGCCGGTGCGGTGCACGGACGCGCGGACGGTCGTGGTGTCCCAGGGAGACAGACTCCGCAGGTCTACGACCTCCACGCTGCGCCCCTCCTCCGCTGCGGCCTCGGCCGCCTCCAGTGCGACCGGCACGGTGGGGCCGTAGGCGATGAGGGTCACGTCCGTGCCCTCGCGGCGGATCACGGCCCGGTCCAGGGGCTGGGGCGAGGCGGGGCCGATCTCTCCCTTGGTCCAGTAGTGCCGCTTGGGTTCGAGGAAGACCACGGGGTCGTCGTCGGCCACGGCCTGTTGGATCATGTGGAACGCGTCGTGCGGGGTGGAACAGGTGACCACTTTCAGGCCGGCCGTGTGGGCGAAGTACGTCTCCGGCGACTCCGAGTGGTGCTCGATCGAGCCGATGCCGCCGCCGTAGGGGATGCGGATCACCACGGGCAGGGAGATGCGGCCCGCCGAGCGGTGCCGGAGCTTGGCGAGCTGGGTGATGATCTGGTTCGCGGCCGGGTAGACGAAGCCGTCGAACTGGAGCTCGCAGACCGGCCGGTAGCCGCGCATCGCGAGTCCGATCGCCGCTCCGACGATGCCTGCCTCGCCCAGCGGGGTGTCGACCACGCGCTGGTCGCCGAACTCCTTCCGCAGTCCGTCCGTCACGCGGAACACACCGCCGAGCCGGCCGATGTCCTCACCCATGAGCAGGACCTTGGGGTCGTCGGTCAGGGCTTGGCGCAGGCCGTCGTTGAGGGCTTTCACCATGGAAACGCTCACTGCCGCTCTCCGTCCTGCGGCCCGGTGGAGACGAACTCCAGGTGCTCGCGCAGCTGTTGGCGCAGATCGGCGGGCATCTGCGCGTAGGTGTGCTCGAAGGGGGAGGCCGGGTCGGGCTCGGCCAACTCGCGGCATCCGGCGCGCAGTTGCTCGGCCAGGTCTCGCTCGCGCTGTTCGAGGTCGGTGAAGTGGTCGTCGGTCACCGCGCCCGTGGACCGCAGATGGGCGCCCAGTCGCTCCAGCGGGTCCCGGGCCGCCCAGTCCTCGGTCTCGGCGGCGGGCCGGTAGCGGGTCGCGTCGTCGGCGGTGGTGTGGGCGTTGACGCGGTAGGTGACGGCCTCGATCAGCGTCGGGCCGCCGCCCGAGCGTGCCTGGTGCAGCGCCTGGCGGGTCGCGGCGAGACAGGCCAGTACGTCGTTGCCGTCGACGCGGATGCCCGGAAAGCCGTAGCCGGCCGCCCGTTGGGCTGCGGGGATGCGGCTCTGCACGCTGTAGGGGGCGGAGATGGCCCACTGGTTGTTCTGGCAGAAGAAGACCACCGGCAGGTTCTGCGCGGCGGCCCAGACGAACGCCTCGTTGGTCTCGCCCTCGCTCAGCGCACCGTCCCCGAGGAACGCCAGGACGGCCGTGTCGCGGTCGGGGTCGCCGTAGCCGGTGCTGTCGTCCCGGTGCAGGCCCATGGCGTAGCCCACCGCGTGCAGGGTCTGCGCCCCGATGACCAGGGTGTACAGGTTGAAGTGGTGGGCGTAGGGGTCCCAGCCGCCCAGTGTGGTGCCGCGGAAGAGGCCCAGCAGTGCGACCGGGTCGAGTCCACGGCACCAGGCCACGCCGTGCTCGCGGTAGGTGGGGAAGACCATGTCCTGGCGGCGCAGCGCGTGCGCCGCGCCGACCTGGGCGGCCTCCTGGCCGCGCAGTGAGGGCCACAGACCCAGTTCGCCCTGCCGCTGCAGAGCGATGGCCTCCGTGTCCAGTCGGCGGGTGAGCGTCATGTCGCGGTGCAGGGCGGGAAGGTCGACGGTCGCCAGGTCGAGCGGCAGCCGGTCGTCCGTGCTCAAGTTCCCTGACGCGTCGAGGAGTTGTATGGGTGGATCGAAGGGTGGTGTCCCCGACGGCGCGGGTTCGGTGGGTGCCATGAGTGGTCTCTTTCCGGGCGACGGACGGCGGGCGGCGGGCGATGTCGGGTCGAAATTCAGCGCGGGGGCATGCGCAGGGCGCCGTCGAGGCGGATGACCTCACCGTTGAGCATCGGGTTGTCGAGGATGTGGCTGACCAGGGAGGCGTATTCGTCCGGTGAGCCGAGCCGGGACGGGTGCGGCACCGCCGCTCCCAGTTGTGTCCGTGCCTTCTCCGGGAGTCCCGACAGCAGCGGGGTGTCGAACAGCCCCGGCGCGACGGTGACGACACGGATGGCCGAGTCGGCGAGATCCCGGGCCGCCGCCAGGGTCAGGGAGACCACCCCGCCCTTGCTCGCCGCGTAGGCGGCCTGGCCGATCTGCCCGTCGTAGGCGGCGATCGACGCGGTGCAGACGATGACGCCCCGGTCGCCGTTGTCCGGGGTGTTGCCGGCCATGACGGCGGCAGCGGCGGCGAGTACGTGGAAGGTGCCGAGCAGGTTGATCTCGATCACGCGCCGGAAGTCCTCGGCGGGCAGTGCTCCCCGCTTGCCCAGGATGCGGCCGGGTGTCGCGATCCCGGCGCAGTTCACGCCCGCGCGCACCGGCCCGTGCCCGGCCGCGTCCGCGAAGGCCTGCCGGACCCGGTCCGGATCGGTCACATCGGCCGGGACGAAGTGGGCGCGTTCCCCCAACGCGGCGGCTGCGGCCTTGCCTTGACTGTCCGGGAGGTCCAACAGCACGACCGTACGGCCCTGTCGGTGCAGCCGGTGCGCGGTCGCCCGCCCCAGCCCGGAGCCGCCGCCCGCTATGACGGCAACAGCGTCGTGTGGTGCCACGGTGCCCGCCTTTCTCAGGTTCGTTCTTCTCAAGTCCGTGGGAAACATGGCGTGTTCAGGAGCCGGCGAGATGGCGGCCGATGACCATGCGCTGGATCTGGTTGGTGCCCTCGAAGATCTGGGTGATCTTCGCCTCGCGCATATAGCGCTCCACCGGGTGCTCACGGACGTATCCGGCACCGCCGAGGACCTGGACGGCGTCGGTCGTCACGGCCATCGCCGTGTCCGTCGCGATGAGTTTCGCGATGCTGGCCTGCCTGCTGAACGGCTGCCCCGCGTCCTTGCGGCGGGCGGCGACCAGGTAGGTGGCGCGGGCCGCCTCAGTACGCGCCGCCATGTCGGCGAGCAGGAAGCCCACGCCCTGGTGCTCGATGATGCGGCGGCCGAACGTCCGGCGCTCGCGGGCGTAGTCGACCGCGTGGTCGAGGGCCGCCTGCGCGATGCCG
>NZ_JAWOAI010000149.1:0-19931 GCF_033194735.1 Streptomyces sp. W16 | reverse complement strand
GCTCGGCGCCGGGTACCACGCGCTGTCCCGCCTCGACCCCGGCGGCGGTGGTCTGGGCGCCCGGGAGGTGAAGCTCGCGGTCGGGGCGGGGGTCGTGCTCGGGTGGTACGGGTGGCCGACGCTGATGCTGGGCGCGTTCGCGGGGTTTCTGCTCAGGGCGCTGTACGGGGCTCTCCCTGCCCGGAGACGGGACCCGGACGTCCGGTTTGGGTCGTTTCTGCTCGCCGGTGCCTTCGTCGGACTGCTGGTCGGCGCGTACGCGGCCTGAGGTCGGGGCAGGAAATCCGCTGGCGTAGGCTGGCAAGGTCCGTCCACAACCCTTGACGAAAGGGACCTCCCGGTGACCGAGAAGGCCGAGCTTCAGTCCGTCCTCGACCGTGCCGCCGAGGGCGGGCGCATCACCCCCGAAGAGGCCCTCGACCTCTACCGCGACGCCCCGCTGCACGCGCTCGGCGCCGCCGCCGACGCCGTACGCAAGCGGCGGTACGCGGGTACGGAGCACATCGCGACGTACATCATCGAGCGGAACATCAACTACACGAACGTGTGCGTCACCGCGTGCAAGTTCTGCGCCTTCTACGCCGCGCCCAAGGACACCGCCAAGGGCTGGACGCGTGACCTCGAAGACATCCTGCGCCGGTGCGCGGAGACCGTCGAACTGGGCGGCACGCAGATCATGTTCCAGGGCGGACACCACCCGGACTTCGGCGTCGAGTACTACGAGCAGCACTTCGCCGCGATCAAGGGCGCGTACCCCCAGCTGGTCATCCACTCCCTCGGCGCGTCCGAGGTCGAGCACATGGCCCGCATCTCGAAGGTCTCCGTCGAAGAGGCCATCTCGCGCATCCACGCGGCCGGTCTCGACTCCTTCGCGGGCGCCGGTGCCGAGCTGCTCCCCGCCCGCCCCCGCAAGGCGATCGCCCCCCTCAAGGAGTCCGGCGAGCGCTGGCTGGAGATCATGGAGACCGCGCACGGGCTGGGCGTCGAGTCGACGTCCACCATGCTCATGGGCACCGGCGAGACCAACGCCGAGCGCATCGAGCACCTGCGGATGATCCGTGACGTACAGGACCGCACCGGTGGCTTCCGGGCCTTCATCCCGTACACCTACCAGCCCGAGAACAACCACCTGAAGGGCCGCACGCAGGCCACGCTCTTCGAGTACCTGCGGATCATCGCCATCGCGCGCCTCTTCATGGACAACATCGCCCACATCCAGGGCAGTTGGCTGACGACGGGCAAGGAGGTCGGCCAACTCTCCCTGCACTACGGCGCGGACGACCTCGGCTCGATCATGCTGGAGGAGAACGTCGTCTCCTCGGCCGGCGCCAAGCACCGCTCCAACCGCATGGAGATCATCGACCTCATCCGCAAGGCGGGCCGCGTCCCCGCCCAGCGGACCACGACGTACGAGCACATCGTCGTCCACGACGACCCGGCGAACGACCCGGTCGACGAGCGCGTGATGTCCCACATCTCGTCGACGGCGATCGAAGGCGGCACCGCTCACCCCGAGTTGAAGCTGCTGTCGGCCAACTAGGCCCGCTGTGCTGACGATTCACACGGCGGACGAGGGCGGGGCCGTCGCCGTCGAGGGTGCCCGGATCGCGGGTGTCGGGACACTGGCGGAGATCCAGGACCGCTTTCCCGGCGCCCGGGTGCGGAGTTGGCCGGGCGTCCTGGGCCCGGCCCGCATCCACGAGGGCCCACTTCCGGACGCCCCGAGCCCACGGGAGCGGATCCACGCCGTGCTGAAGACAGGTGCTACGGCTGTCCTGGCGGAACACGTCGACTCACCCGAACTGCGGGCGGCGGCGGACCGGAACGGGGTAGAGATCCTCGCCGGCCCACGTCCTACGGCTGTCGTGGATGGTGACCGTGCCGACCTGGCCGTATTCGACAAGGCCGGCACCTGCATCGCAACGGTGTGTGCGGGCCGGCTACTTCACAGACTCCGCTGAGGCACGTCTTTTTGGGGGCGCGGGGCTGTGTCATCTACTCCTCAAACGCCGCCAAGGCCAACACCCCTTCTTTTAGGGGCGCGGGGAACTGCGCGACCAGCCCACGACGGCCGCCAGTCGGCGAACCACCCGTCACCCGGCAAACGCTTCCCCGAACGCCCCCGCCGTCTGCGTCACCCCACTGCAATCGGTCGCCGCATCATCATCGGACGACCCGCTCTCACACTGCTGATCCCGAAACGTCGACCACATGGAAACCCACGCGATCTCCTTCGACTCGGCGAACGTCCGCACCTGCGCCGCATCCGAGAGCGAGAACGTCTCACCGGAGACGTCGTTCACCCCGATCATCGACGTGAGCGCCATCCCCTGCCACGCACCGGCGTCCGACAACCCGAACACCTTCTTCAGCTGGGTGTGCGTGGCCGTAGCAGACGTGATCGCGTAGGCGCCCATGTCGCCGGTGTAGGACTCGCCGTAGTTCATCGTCATGATGTTGACCGTGGAGACCTCGACCGCGTTGTCGTTCGCGGACTCCAGCAGCGCCAGGCTGTCGGAGTCGAGGCCGGATGGCATCACGGGCAGGGTGAAGGAGACCTTGAGGTCGGTGCGTTCCTTCTGGAGCACGGCTATCGCCTTGGAGCGCAGGGCGACCGAGTCGGAGTCGGTCAGGGTGTCGCCCTCGATGTCGAAGTCGGCCTGCGTGGAGCCGGCCGCGTCCAGCGCCTCGCCGTAGGCCTTCGCGAGCGCGGTCACGCTGGTGCAGGTCTCCGCCAGTTCCTTGCCGGAGGCCCCGCCGAAGGAGACACGGACGGTGGCGCCGGACGTCTTGAGCGCCGCGATCCTGGATTTCACGGCCGCGTTGTCGATCGCTGTCGTACCGTTCCACTCCGGCGTGCAGGTGCTCCCCTTGGCGATGGCGAAGGAGAGGTTGTACGTCGACGGCGATCCCGTGCTGTCCGTGTCGGATGCGGTGGTGACGCTGACGTACGGGGCGTAGGACGTGCTGGACGAAGAGTCCGAAGGCGTCGGAGAGGCGCTTTCGGAAGGGGTGGTGCTTGCCTTCTCCGTCGCTTCGGGTGCCGCATCCGACGAGTCACCGGAGCTGGAGGAGCAGCCGGTGACCGCGAGGGCAAACAAGCAGGTGAGCCCGGCCGCCGGTTTCAGAAAACTCCTCATTGAGCATGCACCCTTTCCGTCTCGGGACGGTGATTTCTGTCTCAGGATGGAAACAGAGTCGGATTCCGAAGGCTAAATGAAGCACATGGGGCTGTGTCTCACGAAGACAGAAAAAACATAGGAAACCCACGGGTATCGATGCGCGAAACGGTCAATCCGGGCGGCGAAGCGGAAAATTGGGGACACTACTGACACCGGCCGCTCATAAGGCTTTTCCTGGGTTCTCTAAGGAAGTGCACAGGTTGCGGCGTTTCTCTTGGCGGGCTCACAAGAGAATCAGAGTTTTGGTCACATAAAGGCGGCCTAATGTCTGGGGAATGCAATCCGAGTCCGCCATCGAAAACCGCGCCTCTGCGCGGGGTCGCCGCCGCAAAGCCGGCAACGGGTCCGCTGAAGGTCCCGTGTTCGTTGACAACTCCGGCCGCCGGTCAAAGGTGCTGCGCCGGATCGGCCTCCTCATGGGCACCGTCTGCCTCGGGTACGCGTTCGTACTCGGCATGGCGTTCATGGGCTGGGGCATCTCGCTCAACCCCTCCTCGCTGCTGCCGTTCGGCGGCGGTCAGGCCGGTTCGGCCCCCGGTGGCGGCAACGCCCCCGGCGGAGGCAGAGGCGGCGTAGCGCCCTCCGGTGTTCCGACCGGCGCTCCGACCGACATCCCCTCGGGCGCCCCCACGGGTGCGGCGCCGTCCTCCTCAGCCACCGCACACTGACCGGAGCGCCCCGCAGCCATGACTACGACGACTCCCTCGCGCGGGCGCCGACGCGCCCCCACCCGGATGGCGCGCGCGGCAGGCAAGGCCTCCGCGCTCCAGCGACCCCGGGTGATTCTCGCCCTGCTGCTTCTGCTCGGCCTCACCTGCGTGATGCTGCTCGACGGCTACCTGCGCGCGGAAGTCGGCGGCGACCAACGCGTCCGGGACGGCGCGAGCGCAAGCAAGGTGCCCGACAAGGTGCTCAACGGCGGCCCGATCCTGACCTTCCGGAACGGCAAGCCGGTCACCCAGACCATCCCGAAGAAGACCATCGTCCTCACCTTCGACGACGGCCCGAACCCCACCTACACGCCCACGGTCCTGAAGATCCTCAAGAAGTACGACGTGCCGGGCACGTTCTTCCTGGTGGGCTCGATGGTCTCGCGCTACCCGAGCATCGTGAAGCAGATGGTCTCGCAGGGCGAGGAAGTGGGCATCCACACCTTCACCCACGTCGACCTCTCCTACCAGAGCGACGCCCGCATCAAGCGGGAGATGGAACAGACGCAGCTCGCGCTCGCGGGCGCGGCCGGCATCACCACCACGCTGTTCCGCGCGCCGTACTCCTCGGAGACGGACGCCATCGACAACTACAGCTACCCCGTCTACAAGAAGCTCGGCGCGTCCGGCTACACCAGCGTCTTCGTCGACACCGACAGCGACGACTGGAAGCAGCCCGGTGTCGCGAAGATCATCAAGTGGGCGACGCCGTCCGGGACTTCGGGCTCCTCGGTGCTCTTCCACGACGCCGGTGGTGTGCGCTCGCAGACCATGAAGGCGCTGCCCACGTACATCGAGAAGATGAAGGCGAAGGGCTACACGTTCACCACCGTGAGCGGCGCCATCGCCAAGAACAACTCCGGCGCGCGGCCCGTCACGAGCACGGGTGCGGCTGCCGGTACGAGCACCGGCAACGTCGAGGCCGGCGGCCAGCCGTCCGGGGCACCTTCCGCCGCAGCGTCCGCCGCGCCTGGTGGCACCGGTGCGGCAGGCGGGAACGGCCAGACCCCGGTCGACTCGGCCGTCGGCGGCACCGGAACTGGCAACAACCGCAACGGCAACCGGCAGACCTCGGTCCTCCAGGGCGCCCACCGCGAGGCCACCGGCATGACCCTCTACGAGGGCAAGGCGCTCATCTACGCCGTCACCGTCGCCGAGTGGGTGGTGCCGGGACTTGCGGCGGGCCTCACGGTCGTCGGCGTCGCGGTCATGAGCCGCTTCGGGATGATGCTGATCCTCGCCCGGCGCCACTACAGACAGCGCAACAAACGCCGGTTCAGCTGGGGACCGACCGTCACCCGCCCGGTGACGGTGATCGTCCCGGCGTACAACGAGAAGGAGTGCATCGCCAACACCCTTGAGTCGCTGGCGAAGAGCACCCACCCGATCGAGGTCATCGTCGTCGACGACGGCTCCTCGGACGGCACCTCCGAGATCGCCCGCGAGGCGGCCCGCTCCTTCGGCATGACGAACGTCCGGGTCATCCGCCAGGAGAACGCCGGCAAGCCGGCCGCCCTCAACAACGGTGTGCGCAGCGCGAGTTACGACATCGTCGTGATGATGGACGGCGACACCGTCTTCGAACCCGACACCGTACGACACCTCGTGCAGCCCTTCGCCGACCCCGAGGTGGGCGCGGTCGCGGGCAACGCCAAGGTCGGCAACCGCAACACGATCATCGGCGCCTGGCAGCACATCGAGTACGTGATGGGCTTCAACCTCGACCGCCGCATGTACGACCTGCTGCGCTGCATGCCCACCATCCCGGGCGCGATCGGCGCGTTCCGCCGCGAGGCGGTCCTCCAGGTCGGCGGTATGAGCGAGGACACGCTCGCCGAGGACACGGACATCACCATCGCCATGCACCGCGAGGGCTGGCGGGTCGTCTACCAGGAGCACGCCAAGGCCTGGACCGAGGCCCCGGCCTCCCTGAAGCAGCTCTGGTCGCAGCGCTACCGCTGGTCCTACGGCACCATGCAGGCCCTGTGGAAGCACCGCAAGTCCCTTACGGACAAGGGTCCTTCGGGCCGCTTCGGCCGGGTCGGCATGCCCCTGGTGGTCATCTTCCAGATCATCACGCCGGTCTTCGCCCCGCTGATCGACGTCTTCACCGTCTACTCGATGATCTTCGTCGACTTCTGGGCGTCCCTCGCGATGTGGTTCGCGGTCCTCGGCATCCAACTTCTCTGCGCGGCCTACGCGTTCAGGCTCGACAAGGAGAAGTACCGCTACCTGCTGATGATGCCGCTGCAGCAACTGGCCTACCGCCAGATGATGTACCTGGTCCTCATCCACTCCAGCATCACCGCCCTGACCGGCGGCCGGCTGCGCTGGCAGAAACTCAAGCGCACCGGCGAGGTCGGCACACCGGCGGGGGCGAACTGATGACCTGGGAACAGCAACAGGGGTACGGAGGCTACGGGCAACCGCAACAGCCCCAGCAACCCCAACAGCCGTACGGCTACGACGGGTACGGCCAGCCCCAGCCTTACGGTCAGCCGCAGCAGCCGTACCCGTATCAGCAGCCGCCGTACCAGCAACCGCAGCAGCCCTACCAGCAACAGCAGCCGTATCCGCAGCAGTACGCGGGGACGGACTACGGGCAGGGCGCGGGGGCGGCCGTCGTGGACGAGACGGCGACGCTGCCCCCGGTGGAGCCGGAGACGGAACCCGAGCCGGAGCCGGCGGCCGAGGAGGTGGTCGAGGAGGCCGCGTCCGCGCCCAAGCCGACGGGCCGTGACCGGTACTTCGACACCCTGCGGGCCGTCGCGCTGATCCGGGTCGTGACCTACCACACCTTCGGGTGGGCCTGGTGCGGGATGGTGTTCCCCTCGATGGGGATCATGTTCGGGCTGGCCGGGACGCTGATGGCGAAGTCGCTGGAGCGGCCGGCGTTCAAGGTGGTCAAGAGCCGGATGCGGAGGCTGCTGCCGCCGTTCTGGTTCTGGGGCTTCTTCGTGCTCGTGGCGATGATGATCCACGACTGGATGCCGGGCTGGCAGATCGTGTTCTGGGTGGTGCCGGTCGGGGATCCGCCGGGCAACGCCTGGGGCATGCAGGCCTGGGAGATCCTCTGGTACCTGCGGACGTATCTCTGGTTCGTGCTGCTCTCGCCGGCGCTGCTGTGGATCTTCCGCAAGGCGCCGATCCCGGTGCTGCTGCTGACCCTGGTGCCGATCGTGGTCCTGAAGTTCGTGTGGTCCGGGCCGGACAACCGCTTCGGCAACGCGCTGTGGGACCTGTCGACGTACCTCTTCTGCTGGATCCTCGGCTTCGCGCACCGCGACGGTGTGCTCCAGAAGCTGAAGCCCTTCCTGGTGGTCACGCTCTCGCTCGCGGCGATCGCCTTCGGCGGCTGGTACGCCTTCACGCACCAGGCCGAGGCCGGCGGCACCTACGACCTGGACGAGAGCCCGCTCGCCCAGACCTACTGGTCGGCGGGCTACGTCATGCTGCTGATGTGGGCCAAGGCCTACTTCAACATCGACTTCGCCTGGCTGACCCGCTTCAAGAAGCTCGACCGAGTCGTCACGATCTTCAACTCCCGGGCCGTGACGATCTATCTCTGGCACGAGATCGCACTCGTGCTGGCGGTGCCGCTGACCGACCAGTTCTGGAAGGTGCCCGCCTTCGAGAAGTGGCTGCCGCTGGAGAGCCAGTGGTTCATGTTCGGCATCGGCTGGATTCTCATCGCCGTCTTCATCGTGCTGTGCGGCTGGGTGGAGGACGTGGCGGCGAAGAAGAAACCGAGACTCCTGCCGTCGTGAGATTCCCTTTCGACGCGTGTGCTTCGGGCCGGGTGCCTTCGGTGTGCCCGGCCCGTACTGCCACAATGGGCCCGTGACCCGCGCATCCCTGGACAAGCAGCCGCATGAAGTCGCCTCGATGTTCGACGACGTGGCGGAACGGTACGACCTCACCAACGACGTGCTGTCGCTCGGTCAGGACCGCCGATGGCGCAAGGAGGTCACCAAGGCGGTCGACGCCCGCCCCGCGCAGAAGATCCTCGACCTGGCCGCCGGTACGGCCACGTCCTCGCTCCCCTTCGCCCGCAGCGGCGCCTATGTCGTCCCCTGCGACTTCTCCCTCGGCATGCTCCAGGTCGGCAAGAAGCGCCACCCCTGGCTGCCGCTCACGGCCGGCGACGCGACCAGGCTGCCGTTCAAGGACGACACGTTCGACGCCGTGACCATCTCCTTCGGGCTGCGCAACGTGCAGGACACGGACACCGCGCTGCGCGAGCTGTACCGGGTGACCAAGCCCGGCGGCCGGGTGGTGATCTGCGAGTTCTCGCACCCGACCTGGGCGCCCTTCCGTACGGTCTACACCGAGTACCTGATGCGCGCGCTGCCGCCGGTCGCCCGCACCGTCTCCTCGAACCCGGACGCCTACGTCTACCTCGCCGAGTCCATCCGCGCCTGGCCCGACCAGCCCGCGCTGGCCGAGCGACTGCGCAAGGCCGGCTGGTCGAAGGTCGCCTACCGCAACCTGAGCGGCGGAATCGTGGCCCTGCACCGCGGCTTCAAGGACCGTGAGGGCCCGGTCGGCTGCTGATCATCGTCGCGATGAACGCGTCGCCCGGCGGCTCGTCCAGCTCGCGCTGCATCCCGCCGCTCGGCGGCCTCGGTACGCGCGGTTCACGCATACCGCCTCCGCCGTCCCCGTCACCGAAGTCGAACCACACGTAGACCACGGAGTCCCGCGGCACCTCGGCATCGGGCTGCGGATACTGCCGTACGACGTAGTCGACGACGGCGAGATGGAAGTCGGGCCGGTCCGGCGAGTTGATGAACAGCCCGCGCGACTGGGCCGTCTCGCGCGCGTCCACGGCCATCAGGCCGACGAGCCGTGGCACACGGACTTCGGGTGTTTTGGGTGTTAAGCGCACAGATGTCACCCCCAGCGGTACCGGAAGGGTAACCCCGGTCCGGCCCCGACCGGAAGCGTCAAGTGTCGTTCTGTAGCTGATAGTTACTCTGAGTTACAGTACGAGCCGGTAGCAGTGTCCCTCCTCCGCGCGCGAGGGCGTGGTGAAGACCTCGTCGAGGCTCATCCCCAGCCGCCTGGTCACCGCGATCGACCGGGTGTTGCGGGCCAGCACCATCGCCACCACGCTCGGCACCCCGGCCGCCCGCACCCGCTCCAGGGTCAGTTCGGCCGCCGCGGTGGCATACCCCTGGCCCCAGAACTCCCGCCCCAGCCGCCAGCCGACCTCGATCTCGCCCTTGGGCCCCCAGTCCTGCGGCCACGGCTGGGCGCCGGTGAAACCGATGACCCGGTCGGAGTCGTCGAGCATGGTCCACAGACAGAAACCGCGCTCCGCGTCATGCCGGCGCTGGCGGGCGGTGAGCTCCTCGTAGACGGACAGTTCCGCGGACTTTCCGCCATGGAACTCCATGACGTCCGGGTGGTCGAAGACCCGGTGCCAGGCGACGGCGTCCTCGTCGGTCGGGACACGCAGCCGTACTGCGGGGAGAGCTCGGTTCACGGGGCAGCCCTTCAGCCTGGTGATCAGTGGCGCTGAATAGACTGCCCATGTCCAGTGCCGGTCGGCACGCAGATTCCGAACTTGGGGAGATCCCGCCGTGACCGAGCCCCTCTCCGAAAACACCGCCGACGTGATCGTCGTCGGCGCGGGGCCAGCCGGCTCCGCCACCGCCTACCACCTCGCCAAGTCCGGACTCGACGTCCTCCTGCTGGAGAAGACCGAGTTCCCGCGCGAGAAGGTCTGCGGCGACGGCCTCACCCCGCGCGCCACCAAGCAGCTCGTGGCCATGGGCATCGACATCTCCGAGGAGGCCGGCTGGCTGCGCAACAAGGGCCTGCGCATCATCGGCGGAGGAGTGCGCCTCCAGCTGGACTGGCCGGAACTCGCCTCCTTCCCGGACTACGGCCTCGTCCGCAAGCGCGACGACTTCGACGAACAGCTCGCCCGCAACGCCCAGAAGGCGGGCGCCCGCCTCTACGAGCGCTGCAACGTCGGCGCCCCGATCACCGACGAGCGCACCGGCCACATCACCGGCGTCCACGCCAAGCTCGGCGAGGAGAAACGCGAAGTCACCTTCCACGCGCCCCTGGTGGTCGCCGCCGACGGCAACTCCACCCGCCTCTCCCTCGCGATGGGCCTGCACCGCCGCGAGGACCGTCCGATGGGTGTCGCGGTGCGCACCTACTTCACCTCGCCCCGCCACGAGGACGACTACCTGGAGTCCTGGCTGGAACTGTGGGACCGCCGCGGCGCCGAGGACCGCCTCCTGCCCGGCTACGGCTGGATCTTCGGCATGGGCGACGGCACCTCGAACGTCGGCCTCGGTGTCCTCAACACCTCCGACGCCTTCAAGGAGTTGGACTGGCGCGAGGTGCTGAAGGCCTGGTGCGCGTCCATGCCCGAGGACTGGGGCTACACCCCCGAAAACATGACCGGCCCGATCCGCGGCGCCGCCCTCCCCATGGCCTTCAACCGCCAACCCCACTACACGAAGGGGCTGTTGCTGGTCGGCGACGCCGGCGGCCTGGTGAACCCCTTCAACGGCGAGGGCATCGCCTACGCCATGGAGTCCGGCCAGATCGCCGCCGACGTCATCGTCCAGGCCCACGCCCGCCCCACCCCCGCGAGCCGCGAACTGGCCCTGCGCCGCTACCCGCAGGTCCTCAAGGACACCTACGGCGGCTACTACACCCTCGGCCGCGCCTTCGTGAAGCTCATCGGCAACCCGAAGGTCATGAAGATCGCGGCCCAGCGCGGACTGACGCACCCCCTGCTGATGAAGTTCACCCTGAAGATGCTGGCCAACCTGACCGACCCCACGGGCGGCGACGCGATGGACCGCATCATCAACGGGCTGAGCAAGGTGGCGCCGAAGGCGTGATCAGTCGCTGAGTGCGGCCGTCTTGGCGGCCCGGCGGGCGAACACCTCGTCCCGCCGGTCCGCCACCTGCCGCAGCGCCTCCTTGCGGTCCCGCTTGGAGAGCCGGTCCAGATAGACCTGACCGTTGACGTGGTCGGTCTCATGGGCGAGGCAGCGCGCGAAGTACCCTGTGCCCTCGATCACAAGCGCGTTGCCGTCCTTGTCGAGCCCGCGCACCACGGCCCGGTCCGGGCGCGGTACGTCCATCACCGCACCGGGCACCGACAGACAGCCCTCACCCTCGTCGAGCAGCCGGCGCCCGGCCGGGTCGAGCGGGTCCAGCACCGGGTTGACGATGTGTCCGACATGTCGGACACCGTCGTCGTCGGGGCAGTCGTACACGAACAGGCGCAGATCCACGCCCACTTGATTGGCCGCGAGGCCGGCTCCGTCGGCGACGTACATGGTGAGGAACATGTCGTCGATGAGCGCGGCGAGATCGGGCCCGAACTCGGTGACGTCCCGGCTCGGCCGGTGCAGGACCTCTTCGCCGACCTCGGTGACGCGGCGCACGGAACCGCGCCCGGCCTCGGGTGCGGGGCGGGGGTAGGAGTCGACGGGACTTCCCTGGACGAAGACACGTGGCACGACTTGCTCTCCTCGGGTTTGGCGTCCGGCTGTCCGGCTGTCCGGTCGGCCGAACTTGAGAACCTTGGGAGAAGAGCCTTTCAGGAGAGTTGTGAACTCCGGTAGGGGAGAGGCCTGGAGAGCCTGGCGAGGGTACGCCGAGGGGACCGCTGCCCCCGAGGCAGCGGTCCCATGCTCACGGCGTCGTGCGCGGGCTCAGAGCACCCGCACCGCGCCGGTCGGCGGGTCGTAGGACAGCGGCCGCTCCACGATGCCGGTGGAGGGGTTCTGCGCACCGACGAACATGCCGTCGCCCACATACACCGCGACGTGGTACGCGCTGCCCGCGCTGCCCCAGTACAGGATGTCGCCGACCTGAAGGTTGCTCAGGGACACCTGAGTACCGGCGGTCGACTGGTCCTGGGAGACACGCGGCAGGCTGATGCCGACCTGCTTGAAGGCGGCACCGACGAGCCCCGAGCAGTCGTAGGCGCTGGGGCCGGTGGCGCCCAGGACGTAGGACTTGCCGATCTGCGCCTTCACGAAGGCCACGACGGCCGCGGCCGAACCGGTGGCCGTGGATGAGCCCGTGGAGGTGCTGGAGCCCGTGGAGGCGGCCAGGGTGGTCCGCTCGGTGCTCCGCGACGCGGCGCGCTCCGCAGCGGCCTTACGGGCGTCCTCCTGGGCCTTCTTCTTTGCCTCCGCCTTCTTCTTGGCGTCCGCGAGGTCCGCCTTGGCCTGCTTCGCGGCGTTTGCGGCAGCCGTGTCACGCTCGGCGCGCAGCTGGTAGTTCGCCGCGGCCTGCTGGGTGGCTTCGGCGGACTGTGCGACCTGGGTGGACAGATCGGCCGTCAGGGTGGGCAGTTGCAGGGTCTGCGTCGTCTCGGCCGCGTTGGCCGAGGCCGCGCCCGCCGCCGCCATGCTGAGAACGCCACCGGCAACTCCGGCACGCACGGCGATGTTCGTCGTCGCGCTGCGGCGGGGTTTCCGGTGGCTGCGTATGTGAGCGGTGTGGGACATGAGACCAACCGGTATCAGGGGCTCCTCCATACCTTCAAGAAACGTGTGCTGCGCCACAATTGTTCAACGGGCACCACGAACTTCGGGTGTGTCGTTCCTTATTGACGCCGTAACGGACATTGCGGACCTGGCCGATCAGGCCGGTGATCACGGCCTTTCGCCAGTACGCCCGAATTGCCCGCCACTTAGCACTGGTTGGGACAGGTGGCCAAGCCCGGTTCTCATGCGCCTCTCATGAGTGTGGTGCAGGTCACGGAACGGTTACCGGAATGCTCGCGTCTCGCGTGGGTACCGCGAGCGGTCGACTTCGTGAATGTGTGCACGCGTCCACACCGTGCCGCCCGACTCCTTCTGACGTGTGAACGGGATCCCACTATCAAGCCGCCGCGTCCAACTCCAATTTGCATGCAAGAGAAGTCTCTTGATATTGAGACGCCGCCATCGGCCTGCGGTGACGAGCGCAAATGTCACGTCTGGTGATCGGTCGGGCGCTTCAGGTGTGAAGATCACCGCTCACTCGACGTGATGATCCTTCGGCGGGTGGTGGAGATCACAAAGCTTGTGTAATACCCCGTGTCGCAGATCACAGAGCGACGGGCATAAGATGCGGAGCGGTTGGGCTTGTGACCTGCTTCACATGTTCGCGATCTTCGCCGGGACGGGCGGGAGTTGCCGAGTGTGAGAGGCGGGTGTGAGTCCTACGCCATCGCCAGCAGTCAGTGCCGACTGAGAGGAGCGAGGAGCGGTGAACGCGTATGCGCCCATCCTCGTACTGGGAGCCCTCGGGGCAGGCTTTGCGATCTTCTCCGTGGTCATGGCCACGCTGATCGGTCCGAAGCGATACAACCGGGCCAAGCTCGAAGCGTACGAGTGCGGCATCGAGCCGACCCCCACGCCGGCCGGCGGCGGGCGCTTCCCCATCAAGTACTACCTGACGGCGATGCTCTTCATCGTCTTCGACATCGAGATCGTCTTCCTCTACCCCTGGGCCGTCACCTTCGACGCCCTGGGTGTTTTCGGGCTCGTGGAGATGCTGCTCTTCGTGCTCACCGTCTTCGTCGCGTACGCGTACGTATGGCGGCGCGGCGGCCTGGAATGGGACTGAGGGGCCTTTAACTCATGGGACTCGAAGAAAAGCTGCCGAGCGGCTTCCTGCTGACCACCGTCGAGCAGGCCGCGGGGTGGGTGCGCAAGGCGTCCGTCTTCCCGGCCACGTTCGGACTCGCCTGCTGCGCCATCGAGATGATGACGACCGGCGCCGGACGGTACGACCTGGCGCGCTTCGGCATGGAGGTCTTCCGCGGATCACCCCGCCAGGCGGACCTGATGATCGTCGCGGGCCGGGTCAGCCAGAAGATGGCGCCGGTCCTCCGGCAGGTCTATGACCAGATGCCGAACCCCAAGTGGGTGATCTCCATGGGGGTCTGCGCCTCGTCGGGCGGCATGTTCAACAACTACGCGATCGTGCAGGGCGTCGACCACATCGTCCCGGTCGACATCTATCTCCCGGGCTGCCCGCCACGGCCCGAGATGCTGATGGACGCGATCCTCAAGCTCCACCAGAAGATCCAGTCCTCCAAGCTCGGCGTGAACGCCGAGGAGGCGGCCCGTGAGGCGGAGGAGGCGGCGCTCAAGGCACTGCCCACCATCGAGATGAAGGGCCTGCTGCGGTGAGTGACGCGAACGGCACCAACGGAGCCGCCCCGGAGCAGGATCCGGGCGCCTCCAACCTCCCCGGCCAGCGCGGCGAGGGCGAGGAGATCCGCGTCCAGCGCGGCATGTTCGGCGCCAACAACGGCGGCGACACCTCCGGTTACGGCGGCCTGGTCCGCTCGGTCCGCCTGCCGGGAGCCGCGAGCCGGCCCTACGGCGGCTGGTTCGACGAGGTCGCCGACGAGTTGGAGGGCGCCCTGGAGGAACAGGGCCTGCTGCCCGGCAACGCGATCGAGAAGACGATCGTCGACCGCGGTGAACTCACCTTCCACATCGAGCGCGAGCACCTGCTGCGCGTCGCCCAGACCCTGCGCGACGATCCGGCCCTGCGCTTCGAACTCTGCACCGGCGTCAGCGCGGTGCACTACCTGCACGACAAGGGCCGCGAGCTGCACGCCGTCTACCACCTGCGCTCGATCACCCACAACCGGCTGATCCGCCTCGAAGTCAGCGCCCCGGACAGCGATCCGCACATCCCGTCACTGGTCTCGGTCTATCCGACCAACGACTGGCACGAGCGCGAGACCTACGACTTCTTCGGCATCGTCTTCGACGGTCACCCGGCGCTGACGCGGATCATGATGCCGGACGACTGGCCGGGCCACCCGCAGCGCAAGGACTACCCCCTCGGCGGCATCGCCGTCGAGTACAAGGGCGCCCAGATCCCTGCTCCGGACCAGCGGAGGTCGTACTCGTGAGCACGCAGTCAGCATCCGCCGCCTCGGCACGGGAGACCACCGAGGGGACCGTATATACGGTCACCGGTGGCGACTGGGACGAGGTCGTCCAGTCCGCGGCCCGGGCCGACGACGAGCGCATCGTCGTCAACATGGGGCCCCAGCACCCCTCCACGCACGGTGTGCTCCGTCTGATCCTGGAGATCGACGGCGAGACGGTCACCGAGGCCCGCTGCGGCATCGGCTACCTCCACACCGGTATCGAGAAGAACCTCGAATACCGCACGTGGACGCAGGGCACCACGTTCGTGACGCGCATGGACTATCTGACGTCCTTCTTCAACGAGACCGCCTACTGTCTCGCCGTCGAGAAGCTCCTCGGCGTCGAGGACCAGATCACCGAGCGGGCGAAGATCATCCGGGTGCTCCTGATGGAGCTGAACCGGATGTCCTCCCACCTGGTGTGCATCGCCACCGGCGGTATGGAACTCGGCGCCACCACGATCATGATCTACGGATTCCGCGATCGTGAAATGATTCTCGACATCTACGAGCTCATCACGGGCCTGCGGATGAACCACGCGTACATCCGCCCCGGCGGACTCGCCCAGGACCTGCCGCCCGGCGCGGTGGACCAGATCCGCGAGTTCGTGAAGAAGATGAAGAAGAACCTCCCGGAGTACGACAAGCTCGCCACCGGGAACCCCATCTTCAAGGCCCGTATGCAGGACGTCGGTTACCTCGACCTGGCCGGCTGCATGGCACTCGGCGCCACCGGCCCGATCCTGCGCTCCACCGGCCTCCCGCACGACCTGCGCAAGTCGCAGCCGTACTGCGACTACGAGACGTACGACTTCGACATCCCGACCGCCGACACCTGCGACTCCTACGGCCGCTTCCTCATCCGCCTGGAGGAGATGCGCCAGTCGCTGAGGATCGTCGAGCAGTGCCTGGACCGGCTGCAGCCCGGCGCGGTCATGGTCGCCGACAAGAAGATCGCCTGGCCCGCCCAACTCGCGCTCGGGCCGGACGGGTTGGGCAACTCGCTCGACCACATCAAGAAGATCATGGGCACCTCCATGGAGGCCCTGATCCACCACTTCAAGCTGGTGACCGAGGGCTTCCGCGTCCCGCCGGGACAGGCGTACGCGGCGGTCGAGTCGCCCAAGGGCGAACTCGGGGTGCACGCCGTGTCCGACGGAGGCACCCGCCCCTACCGGGTCCACTTCAGGGACCCGTCCTTCACCAACCTTCAGGCCATGGCGGCGATGTGCGAGGGCGGCCAGGTCGCCGACGTCATCGTCGCCGTCGCGTCCATCGACCCCGTGATGGGAGGCGTCGACCGGTGACCACCAGTTCTTCGGAGCAGGGCGTCAGTCTGGGCATGCCCCAACTGCCCGCGCCCGCCTACCCGGACGACGTCCGGGCCCGGCTGGAGGCCGACGGGCGGGAGATCATCGCCCGCTACCCGGACTCCCGCTCGGCCCTCCTGCCGTTGCTGCATCTCGTGCAGGCGGAGGAGGGTCATGTCACGCGCACGGGGCAGCAGTTCTGCGCGACCCTGCTGGGCCTGACGACGGCCGAGGTCGCCGCCGTGGCGACCTTCTACTCCATGTACCGGCGCCGCCCGAGCGGTGACTACCAGGTCGGGGTCTGCACCAACACCCTGTGTGCGGTGATGGGCGGCGACGCGATCTTCGAGTCGCTCCAGGAGCACCTGGGCGTCGGCAACGGTGAGACCACCGACGACGGCAAGGTCACCCTGGAGCACATCGAGTGCAACGCGGCCTGCGACTTCGCGCCGGTGGTGATGGTCAACTGGGAGTTCTTCGACAACCAGACCCCCGCCAGCGCCCGGCGCCTCGTCGACGACCTGCGCACGGGCGCACCCGTGGAGCCCACGCGCGGGGCGCCGATGTGCACCTTCAAGGAGACCGCGCGGATCCTCGCCGGCTTCCCCGACGAGCGGCCCGGGGCCGTCGGGGCGAGCGGCGGTGCGGGACCCGCGTCGCTGGTGGGCCTCCGCCTGGCCAGAGGAGAGACCGCACCCGCGCGCGTGGTCCATCCGCGCGGTTCCGGAGCGCCGCAGGACCAGCCGCCGACCGAGCACCTCAGTTCGCACGATGCGCCGCAGGACACGTCGGCCTCCGACCCCGCCCACCCGGCGGGGCCTGTCGCCGAGGAGGGGGAGTGATGACCTTGGCACCCGAACTGAAAGACCACAGCCCCGAGAAGCTGCTCGCACCCGTGCTGTCGGCCTTCTGGGACGAGGACGAGTCCTGGACTCTGGACACGTACCGAAGGCACGAGGGATACGAGGGGCTCCGCAAGGCGCTCGCCATGTCGCCGGACGACCTCATCGCGTATGTGAAGGACTCCGGTCTGCGCGGTCGCGGTGGCGCCGGCTTCCCCACCGGAATGAAATGGCAATTCATTCCCCAAGGGGATGGAAAACCACACTATCTAGTTGTCAACGCCGACGAGTCGGAGCCTGGAACCTGTAAGGACATCCCGCTCCTCTTCGCGAACCCGCACAGCCTCATCGAGGGCATTGTCATCGCGTGTTATGCCATCAGGTCTTCGCATGCCTTCATCTATCTGCGTGGTGAAGTCGTCCCCGTATTGCGGCGGTTGCACGAGGCCGTGCGTGAGGCCTACGCGGCGGGCTACCTCGGCGAGAACATCCTGGGCAGCGGGCTCGACCTGCAACTCACCGTGCACGCAGGCGCCGGCGCGTACATCTGCGGTGAGGAGACCGCACTGCTCGACTCGCTCGAAGGCCGCCGTGGTCAACCGCGGCTCCGTCCCCCTTTCCCTGCCGTCGCGGGCCTCTATGCGTGCCCGACTGTGGTGAATAACGTCGAGTCGATCGCGTCAGTTCCCGCGATTCTGCAAAAGGGCAAGGAATGGTTCAGGTCGATGGGCAGCGAGAAGTCTCCGGGCTTCACGCTCTACTCGCTCAGCGGCCATGTCACCAGTCCCGGTCAGTACGAGGCGCCGCTCGGCATCACGCTCCGCCAACTGCTCGACATGAGCGGCGGGATGCGCGCCGGGCACCGCCTCAAGTTCTGGACGCCGGGCGGGTCCTCCACGCCGATGTTCACCGACGAGCACCTCGACGTCCCTCTTGATTACGAAGGAGTGGGTGCCGCGGGTTCCATGCTCGGCACAAAAGCTCTGCAGTGTTTCGACGAGACGACCTGTGTCGTGCGTGCCGTCACCCGCTGGACCGAGTTCTACGCCCACGAGTCCTGCGGCAAGTGCACACCGTGCCGCGAAGGGACGTACTGGCTCGTGCAGTTGCTGCGCGACATCGAGGCGGGCAAGGGCGCGATGTCCGACCTCGACAAGCTGAACGACATCGCCGACAACATCAACGGCAAGTCCTTCTGCGCCCTCGGCGACGGCGCCGCCTCGCCGATCTTCTCCTCGCTCAAGTACTTCCGCGAGGAGTACGAGGAGCACATCACGGGCCGGGGCTGCCCCTTCGACCCGGCCAAGTCCACGGCCTGGGCCGACCGCACGGAGGTGAACGCATGACGGTGACCACGAGCGCTCCCTCGGGTGGGGGAGAGGCGGCGGTCCCGCCGGAAGATCTCGTCTCGCTGACCATCGACGGCGCCGAGATCAGTGTGCCCAAGGGCACCCTGGTCATCCGCGCCGCCGAGCAACTCGGCATCGAGATCCCCCGGTTCTGCGACCACCCTCTCCTCGACCCGGTCGGCGCCTGCCGTCAGTGCATCGTCGAGGTCGAGGGCCAGCGCAAACCGATGGCGTCCTGCACGATCACGTGCACGGACGGCATGGTCGTCAAGACCCAGCTCAGCTCGCCCGTGGCCGAGAAGGCCCAGCACGGTGTGATGGAGCTGCTCCTCATCAACCACCCGCTGGACTGCCCGGTCTGCGACAAGGGCGGCGAGTGCCCCCTGCAGAACCAGGCGATGTCCCACGGCAACGCCGAGTCCCGCTTCGAAGGCAGGAAGCGGACCTACGAGAAGCCCGTCCCGATCTCCACCCAGGTGCTGCTCGACCGCGAGCGGTGCGTGCTGTGCGCCCGCTGCACCCGCTTCTCCAACCAGATCGCGGGCGACCCGATGATCGAGATGGTCGAGCGGGGCGCGCTCCAGCAGATCGGCACCGGTGAGGGCGACCCCTTCGAGTCGTACTTCTCCGGGAACACCATCCAGATCTGCCCGGTGGGCGCGCTGACCTCGGCGGCGTACCGATTCCGCTCCCGTCCCTTCGACCTGGTCTCCACGCCCTCCGTGTGCGAGCACTGCTCCGGGGGCTGTGCGACCCGCACCGACCACCGGCGCGGCAAGGTCATGCGGCGCCTGGCGGCCGTGGACCCCGAGGTCAACGAGGAGTGGATCTGCGACAAGGGGCGCTTCGGCTTCCGGTACGCGCAGCAGCGCGACCGGCTGCAGACGCCGCTGATCCGCAACCCCGAGGGCGAACTCGTCCCGGCCTCCTGGCCGGAGGCGCTGCAGATCGCCGCGCAGGGACTGCTCGCCTCGCGGGGCCGCACCGGTGTCCTGACCGGTGGCCGGCTCACCATCGAGGACGCCTACGCGTACAGCAAGTTCGCGCGCGTGGCGCTCGACACGAACGACATCGACTTCCGCGCGCGCGTGCACAGCAGCGAGGAGGCCGACTTCCTGGCCGCCCGGGTCGCGGGACGCGGCCGGGACCTCGACGGCAACGGCGTCACGTACACCTCCCTGGAGAAGGCGCCCGCCGTTCTGCTGGTCGGCTTCGAGTCCGAGGAGGAGGCGCCCGGCGTCTTCCTGAGGCTGCGCAAGGCCTCGCGCACGCACGGGCAGCGGGTGTTCTCGCTGGCCACGTTCGCCACGCGCGGCCTGGCGAAGGCGGGCGGCATCCTGCTGCCGGCCGCTCCCGGCACCGAGACCGAATGGCTGGACGCGCTCGCGAGCGGGGTCGGTCTGGAGGATGACGGAGCCCGCGCCTCCGAGGCGCTGCGCACCGAGGGTGCGGTGATCGTCGTCGGTGAGCGGCTGGCCGCCGTCGCCGGGGGCCTCACCGCCGCTGTACGGGCCGCGTCCGCGACCGGTGCCCGACTGGTGTGGATTCCGCGCCGGGCCGGGGAGCGCGGCGCCATCGAGGCGGGGGCGCTGCCGTCGCTGCTGCCGGGCG
>NZ_JAWOAI010000148.1:0-19990 GCF_033194735.1 Streptomyces sp. W16 | reverse complement strand
CGCCGTACCGCTGCGCGGGCTCACCGCCGACACCCTGTCCGCCGCACTCGTACGGGCCACCCGCGACCCCGCCTGCGCCGAGCGCGCACAGGCCCTCGGCGCCCGGGTGCGTGCCGAGGACGGTACGGCTCCCGTGCTCGCCGCCCTCGACGAACTGACCTAGCGCTGCTGTCGTGCCACAGCCTCGGCGGTGACCGGCGTGAAGAAGTTGACGAGGTTGCCGTCGGGGTCGCGGAAGAGGAGGGAGCGGTTGCCCCACGGCATCGTCGTCGGCTTCTGGACGATCTCGCAGTCGAAGGACGCCAGGCGCTCGAATTCGGCGTCGACATCCGCCACGCGGAACTCGGTGATCACCGAGCGGTTGGCGGCGGGTTGTGCGGAACCCGTGCCGAACAGTGCCACGGTGCGGGTGCTCGCGACCGCCAACGTGCAGGCGGGGGTGGCGAGTTCAGCGAAGTCGGGGGTCGACCAGGTGGCCGGGACACCGGTGACCTGTTCGTAGAACCCGACGAGACGGGCGACGTCGTCGGTGATGACACGGATCGAGACGAAGTTCATGGCGGCTTCCTGTCAGAGATCGTGTGCGGTGCCGGATGAAGCGGCGTCTCCCACGCTAGGACCGATACCGGACAGCTTCCGCCCGCTATCCGAGGCAGACTTTCCGGGTGACCACATCGACCGCGCGCGTGCTGGCCCTGCTGGAAATCCTCCAGGGAGGCGGCCTCCGCACCGTCCCCGACCTGGCAGCGCGGCTCGGTGTCGACGAACGCACGGTCCGCCGCTACGTCGGCCACCTGCTGGAACTGGGCGTGCCGGTCGACTCGGTACGCGGTCGCTACGGCGGCTATCGGCTCGCTCCCGGCTATCGGATGCCCCCGCTGATGCTCACGGACGAGGAGGCCCTCGCCGTGGTGCTCGGTCTGCTGGCCGGCCGGAAGGCAGGGCTCGTCACCACGTCCGCCGCGGCGAGCGAGAGCGCCACGGCGAAACTGCTGCGGGTACTGCCCGCCACCCTGCGCCGACGGCTCGACGCACTGCTCGACACCGCCGACTTCACCGCGCGACCGCGCGCCGCCACCGCACCGGAGACGGAGGTACTGCTCGAACTCGCCGAGGCCGCACTCCATCGGCGGCCGGTGGCGATCGGCTACACCGACCGGAAGGGCCGCGCAAGCGACCGTACGGTCCTGCCGTACGGTCTCGTGGCGCATGCCGGGCGCTGGTATCTGACCGGCGCCGACCCGGCCGACGGTGAGGTCCGCACCTTCCGCCTGGACCGCGTCACCGCACTGCGCGTGCGCTCCGGCTCGTTCGACGTACCGGCGGAGTTCGACCCGGCGGCAACAGTGCTGGACAGCCTCGCGCGCACGCCGTGGACGCATGACGTGTCACTGCGGATCCGGGGCAGTGTGCAGCACATCCGCGGGCATCTCCCGGCCGAGATCGCCACCGTGACCACGCCCGACGAGGGCGCCGACTGGGTTCACGTCCGGATCCGGGCCGAGCGGCTGGACTGGATTCCGCCCGTCCTCGCCGCCCTCGACCGCCCGTTCGTCATCGAACGCCCCACCGCCCTGCGCGATCTCGTACGCGCGCTGGCCCGCCGCCTGGACGAGTGCGCGACCGCGGAGTCGCCCTAGGGCCTGTCGTCAAATTCCCGCCTGCCTCGCGACGCCATGCACGCACTCTCGGCGCACCGGGCGCAGACCCACGTACAACCAGTACGAGGGCCTGCGCCCGGCACTCCGAGAGGACGCACCTGACGCCGCGAGGCCCGCCCTCCGGGCGGACGACGGGAATTTGACGACAGGCCCTACCCGCTCCACCCCGGCGGCTGCATGATGCCCAGCAGCTGCCGGACCAGTTCGTCGACGATCTCGTCCAGCGTGGCGTCCACCCACCCCGCGCTCCAGTCGTGGAGCAGGCCGTTCACGCTGCCGATGAAGGCCGCCGCGGCGATGCGGTAGTCGCGTCGCGCCGCCTCCCCTCGCTGGGCCGCGGCCCTCGCCTCGCCGCGGATGAGGTTGATCCAGCGGGCGCGGCGGGCCAGCCGCTGTTCCTCCAGCCGTGGGCTGACGCCGATGATCTCGACGAAGGTGATGCGGATGCGGCGCGGGTCGCCGGTGACGTTCGCGGCGTAGGCGTGGAAGATCGCGGTCGCCCGCTCGGCGAGCGGCAGGCCGTCGGCGGTGGTGAGCGCGGCCAGTACGGCTTTCTCGGCCCAGTCGTTGACCTGGAGGTGGAGCGCGGCCAGCACGTCTTCCAGGCTGCGGAACTCCTCGTAGAACTGCCGGGTGGACAGCCCCGCGGCCTCGCTGAGCGCGGCGACGGTCGTGCCGCGGTAGCCGGGGGTGTCGCCGAAGAGCTGGAGCGCGGCGTCCAGGAAGCGTCCGCGCCGCTCGGCCTGCCGCTCCTCGGCGGACTTGCCGCCGTATCGACCGGTCGGCGCCTTGAGCCTGCCCGCCACTGTCACACCTCTGTCTCGTCGGCCATCGCCCAATCTTGTCGTGTCCGCAGTCTTGCGGAGAAGAGGGCTCTTCCTTACTTTTCAGTAAGTTCATTCTGAATTCGCGCGTGTTCAGATTTCTTCACGCCACCCCGGCATCCCTCTCACCTCACAGAAGAGAGCAGTCATGCCTGCCTTCAGACCCAGGCACCTTTGCTCCATGGCCGCCGCCCTCGTCCTGACCGTAGCCGCTCCCGCGACGGCCGCCACAGCCGACTCCTCCGCCGCTCTGCGCGAGGTGCTGTTCGTGGGCAACAACTGGGACGGCACCGCGGACGTCATCAAGTCCACCGGCGACTTCGCGAAGATCGGGCAGCTCAACATCGTCCCCGACAAGGCGGCGCGGCTGGCGGAGATCAACGCCGACCCGATCAAGTGGATCTACTACACGTCCATCCACAACGAGGTCGGACAGGGACACGACCAGTACGTGGACGACATGTACTCCACGCCGGACGGCAAGTCCCTCGTCGTCTCCCGCCCCAGTTTCGCCGACGTGGTGTCGATCAACCTCGCCACCGACACCGTCAACTGGCGTTTCCCGGTGGCCGGTTACCGCGCCGACCACATGGCGGTCTCCCCCGACGGAACCCGCGTCGCGGTCTCGGCCTCGACCGCCAACAAGGTGCAGGTGCTGGACATCAACACCGGCGCCGAACTGGGCGAGTTCGCCACCGGCGACAAGCCGCACGAGAACTTCTTCACCAACGGCGGCAAGTACATCTGGAACATGGCGATCGGCGAGGTCACCACCGCCCTCGACGATCCGGTCTGGGACTGGACCAAGGGCGACCGGCACATCACCGTCGTCGACGCCACCACGTTCAAGCAGGTCAAGATCATCGACATGCGGGACCGGCTGGACGCGATCGGCCTCACGAACTTCTCGGACGCGGTCCGCCCCGCCGCATTCAGTCCGGACTGGTCCAAGCTGTACTTCCAGGTGTCGTTCTTCAACGGCTTCCTGGAGTACGACGTCGCCACCGACAAGATCACCCGCGTGAAGACGCTCCCGGCGAATCCCGCGACCAGCACCGACCGCACCACCTGGCTGCTCGACTCGCGTCATCACGGCATCTCGATGAACCCCGAGGGCACAAAGCTGTGCGTCGCCGGGACGATGGACAACTACGCGACGATCGTGGACCGGGCCACCCTGCAGGAGGGACCGCTCGTCACGGCGTCCACGCCGTACTGGGCGACCGTGAGCGGTGACGGCAAGGACTGCGTCATCTCGGAGGCCGGCGCCGACCAGGTGACGGCCATCGACTTCGCCACCGGGCAGAAGGTGCTCTCCGTTCCGGTGGGCGACCATCCGCAGCGCGTACGGCTGGGCCATGTACAGGCCGACTGGACGAGCCCGTCCGCGAGTTGAGAGAACGTCAACGGCACCGGTCCCCGCGGGGATCGGTGCCGTTGCGTTTCTCAGCTGTGCGCTGCCGCCCATGCGGCCAGTTCGGACTTGGCCGCGCTCAGCAGCGTCGAGGAGGGGCTCGACGCGCCGTTGGTGATCAGGGCGTAGTGCAGGGTTCCCGAGCCGGAGGCGGAGAGCAGGAGGCGGTGGCTTCCGGTGCCGCCCGGTTCGTTGGCGTAGCCGATCGGGGTCGATGTCGTGTACGCCGGGACCCCCGAGATCGCGCCCAGGTCGGAGACCACGGTGGTGGACGCGGCCGGGAAGGACGCCGGGAGGTGGAGTTCGGTCGGGGCGGTGGAGCTGTTGGAGCGCCACATCAGCAGGCCGTACTGGCCGGAGCCGACCAGCGAGGACACGTTCGGCAGTGTGCTGGGGACCGGGTTCCAGGTCAGGGTCGTGGAGCCGTCGCGGGAGCGGTCCTCGTAGGTGAAGGCGACCGTGGTGCCGGCGGTCGCGCTCGGGTAGATCCGGTCGAGGAGACGGGTGTCCTGACGGAGTGTCACCGTGCCGGAGTCCGTCATGTTGACGGCCGAGAGGTCCTCGTCGTTCCAGGCGTCGCCGGAGGTGAGCACCTTGTCGGGGTTGTCGTTCATCAGCTCGCTGTGGCGGCCGTTGTAGATGTCCCACTGCCACTGCGTACCGGACAGGACCGGGCCGGAGCCGGCCGGGTTGGACCACCAGGTGGAGCCCGGCAGGCGGGAGTCGAGGGCCTGGTACATCGCCTTGAGGACGGTCGGCGCCTTGCCCGCGACCGAACCGGACAGCGGATGCCCGAACTCGCTGACGATGGCGGCGGTGCCGGCCGCGGTGGCCCGGTCACGGACCGTGCCGAAGTCGGTCGAGTACTGGCCGTCGGCCGCGTTCCCCCACATCAGGATGCCGGAGATCGCCTTCTGGTCGTAGAAGTGGGTGTTGAAGACGTAACGCGAGCCGAGCGTGCCCGCGTCGAGGAGTCCGCCCTCCTGCACCTGACTGGAGATGTTGGAGTTCCAGAAGAGGTTCGGTTCGACGAGGGCGGGCTTGGCGCTCCAGCCGGCCGCGTCCATCCGCGCGCGGAACTTCACGTAGAACGGCCAGAGCAGGTTCTGCTCCCAGGTCCGGCTGGTCTGACCCGAGTCGTAGGTCCCCGCGAAGGGCTCGTTGTACGGGTCGAAGCCGACGACACCCGCGAACTCGTCGGTGCTCAGGTGCTGTTGGATGTACGTCATGGTCGACTGTGCGGTGGCGAGGAAGGAGTCCTGGAGGCCGTAGTTGTTGTGCCAGAAGTCGTACTGGGCCTCCGTCACGGCCGCGTTCTGGGTGATGTTCTGACCCCAGAAGAGGCAGATGCCGCAGTACTCCTGCGGGTAACTCCCCAGCGCCACGGCCCACTTGGGGGCGCCGTCGCCGGTGTACCAACTGCCGCTGTTGAACAGGTACTTGGAGTAGAGGTCCTGGTGGAAGTCGGGGTAGACACGGATGCCGGCGTCGAGGAACGCCTGCATCTGCGCGGTGGCGGCGGCCAGGTACGTGGTGTCGACCTGACCTCGGACGGGTTCGGCGTAAGCCCAGGAGAGCAGGAAGCGGACCGAGTTGCCGCCGCCGAGGGCGCGCAGCGCGGTCGCGGACTTCTTCGCGTCGGCGACCGAGGCGAAGGGGAGGCCGTCGTTCTCCGCCAGTTTGGTCTCACCGGAGACGTTGTAGCCGCGCAGCACGACCTGGCGGCCGTAGCTGTCGACGAAGCTGCCGTTCTGCACGGTCAGCGACGAGCCGTCGAACCAGAGGGAGTCGGTTGGGGTGGCGGCGGTGGCGGGACCAGCACCCAGCACCGACAGGAATCCGCAGAGGACAACCAGGACAACGAGCAAACGCGCCCGGACATTCGTCATGTCCACTACAGTCCGGTGGTTTCCGGACACTGTCAACACTTCTGACTCACCGGTAAGTTCGCACTCTGCAGGCTCTGTTGACACTTTTCAGGCCACCCGGCGCGTCACGTTCAGCAGGTACTCCTTCCGGTTCAGCGGGTTGTGGTCGGTGCGCGCCCGCTCCGGAACCGTCCCGTGCGTGACGGCCGCGTAGTGGTCGAAGGCGCTCTCCCACTCCCCCTCCCCTCGCGTCAGCCCCGGCAACTGGCGCTCAAGACCGTGCACTTGGGCCGCCGGGACCATCCCTTCCAGCACACAGAGCCGCCCCCGCGTCTCGGTGGTCTGCGGTACGGCGCGCACCGCGGCGAGGACCGGGAGCAGTGCGCCGAGGGTGTCGGCCGGGGCCTCGACGCGGAACCGGTGCATCGGCTCGTGGACCTGGCTCCCCGCCCGCCGCAGCGCCTCGACGAGGACGAGCGGGGTCAGCGCACGGAAGTCTGCGCCGGTGCTCGACATGCTCTTGTCGAAGCCCTGGTGTGCGTGGCTCTGCCGGGGCCAGTACCCGGAGCGCGTCATGGTGACCACGCAGTCGGTGAACCGCCAGCCGTGCAGCCCCTGTCCGAGCGTCTCGCGCACGGTGTCCTCGACGGCCTTGAAGAAGGCGTACGGCATGGCGCCCAGCTCGACTTCGAGAGCGAACCGCACACCGGAGCCGACCGGACCCGGGTCGACACGCAGGCCGACCGTGGCGAGGAACGGGTTCTCGTCCTTCTTGATGAACTCGGCCGCCGCGCCCGTGCCGACGGGCCGCTCGATGCACAGCGGGGTCGTCTCACGGAAGGTGACCCGCACCCCGAACTCGTCGGCCAGCGTGGCCTGAATGACCTCCTTCTGGACCTCGCCGTAGAGGGAGACCGCGGTCTCCTGGCGCACCTCGTCGTGGCGCAGGCCGATCAGCGGGTCCTGTTCGGCGAGTTGGGTCAGGGCCAGGTGCAGAGCCCGCCGGTCGGCGTCCGGGCCCGGGACGACGACGGTTTCGAGGGTCGGCGGCGCGAAGAAGTGCTCGTACGCCTTCCTCGCCACTCCCCCGCGCTCGGCCGCGCTCGTGCCGGGGAACCCCTGGATCGCGTCGCCGATCCTGATCTCGCCGAGGCCCCGCAGCCGACCGATCCGGCCCGCCGGGACGGAGTCGGAGCCGATGTCCGTGCCATGGTCGAAGACGCTGATCGCGGTGACCTTGCCCTCCTCGCCGTCGTCGCCGAAGGTGATCCGGTCGCGGGTGCGGAGGGTGCCGGAGAACATCCGCGCGTAAGCGACCTTCTCTCCCGCCGGACCGCGCTCGACCTTGAACACCGTGCCGGAGAGCGGGCCTTCGGGGTCGCCCTCGGCGGCGGGGAGCAGTTCCTGGATGCCGGTGATCAGCGCGTCCACGCCGGCGCCCGTGATGGCGGAGCCGAAGTAGACCGGGTGCACGAGGGCCTCGCGGGTCTGGGTGGCGAGGGCCGTGCGCAGGTGGTCGTAGGACACGGTGTTCTCGACGTAGGCGGCGAGCAGTTCGTCGTCGTGGTCGGCGAGGACGGCCGGTGCGCCCGGGTCGAGGCCCGGCCGGAAACCGGCCCCCGGAGTGCCGATGTCCTCGACCGAGCCCATCGGCACGACCGCCGCCTTGAGCCGGTCGGAGATCGCCCGCAGCAGGTCGTCGTAGCGGGCCCCGCGTCGGTCGATCTTGTTGACGAAGAGGAGTGTCGGGATGCGCAGTCGCTGGAGCGTGCGCATCAGGACGCGGGTCTGCGGCTGGACGCCCTCGACCGCCGAGACGACCAGGACGGCGCCGTCCAGCACGCCGAGCACCCGCTCCACCTCGGCGATGAAGTCCGGGTGGCCGGGGGTGTCGATGAGGTTGACGGTCACGTCGTCGATGGGGAACGAAACGACGGCGGACTTGATGGTGATGCCGCGCTGCCGCTCCAGTGCGAGCGTGTCGGTGCGGGTGCTGCCGTCGTCGACGCTGCCGATCTCGTCGATCACACCGGCCGAGTGCAGCAGCCGTTCGGTCAGGCTGGTCTTACCCGCGTCTACGTGGGCGAGGATACCGAGGTTGAGCAAGTGCACCTGGTGTCATGTCCTTAGCTGAGGGGGGCCTTCCTTCCTGGGCGGACATGAACGGTGCGCGCATCTCAGTGCTCCTCGGTCGTCGGTGACGGATACCGATCAGTGCAGCAGAGCAGCGGGGGCGACGCCAACGGATTAACGTCCGTAGCGGGACTACGGCGGTGAGAGGAGCGTGTCGTGCGGGAGATTCTCCCGGAGCTCGGTCGCTGGTACGCGGCCCGGGAACCGTTCGGCCTGGCCACCGTCGTCGCGGTCAGCCGCAGCACGCCGCGCGACCCCGGAGCGGCCATGGCCGTGGGCCCGGACGACGAGGTCCTCGGCAGTGTGTCCGGGGGCTGCGTGGAGGGGGCGGTCTTCGAACTGGCGCGGGAGGTGGTGGCGAGCGGCGAGGCGCGCCTGGAGACCTTCGGGTACAGCGACGAGGACGCCTTCGCGGTCGGGCTCACCTGCGGCGGCGAGATCACCGTGCTGGTACGGCCCGTCACGCCGGAGGCCGATCCCACGTTCGGGGCGGTGGCCCGGTCGGTCGCCGCGCACGAGCCGGTGACGGTGGCGACCGTGATCGACGGTCCGGCGCCGCGCGGAGCCACCCTCGCCGTCTGGCCCGACACGGTGGGCGGCACCCTCGGCACGACCGGTCTCGATGTGGCGGTCACCGCCGACGCGCGCGGTGAACTCGCCCTCGGGGCAACCGGGTTGCGGCACTACGGACCTCGCGGCGAGCGACGCGAGGACTCCGTCACCGTGTTTCTGCACTCCTTCGCGCCGCCGCCCCGGATGCTGGTCTTCGGCGCCATCGACTACGCGGCTGCGGTCGCCCGGATCGGTGACTTCCTCGGCTACCGGGTCACGGTGTGCGACGCCCGCCCGGTGTTCGCGACGCCCAAGCGCTTCCCGGCCGGCGTCGAGGTGATCGTGGACTGGCCGCACCGGTATCTGGCCGGCACGGACACCGACGAGCGGACGGTGATCTGCGTCCTGACCCACGACCCGAAGTTCGACGTACCGCTGCTGGAGGAGGCACTGCGCCGGCCGGCCGCGTACATCGGGGCGATGGGCAGCCGCCGCACCCACGACGACCGTATGCGGCGACTGCTCGAATCCGACCTCGGCGAGGGCGAGTTGGCCCGGCTGCGCTCACCGATCGGCCTGGACCTCGGCGCCCGCACCCCGGAGGAGGTGGCCGTCTCCGTGGCCGCCGAGATCGTCGCGCTGCGGTGGAGCGGCACGGGGATGCCGTTGACGGGGGTGGCGGGGGCGATCCACCGGGCGCCCTCCGGGTGAGCGGTGGGTCACCTCGGCGGCAGCCGGTGCAGTACGAGGTCCGTCAGCGTGCCGTCCATGACCGTCGCCGTCAGGTAGGTGCAGTGCGGCTGGCGGCGCCGGTCCGTCGGGGAGCCCGGGTTGAGCAGCCGTAGACCGGTGGGGGCCGTGGTGTCCCAGGGGATGTGGCTGTGTCCGAAGACCAGCACGTCCAGGTCCGGGAAGCGGGCCGCGCAGCGCGCCTCACGGCCCGGGGCGGGACCCGTCTCGTGCACGGTGCCGAAGCGCAGGCCGCCGAGTTCGGCGTACGCCACCTCGGGGAGCCGGGCGCGCAGTTCGGGGCCGTCGTTGTTGCCGTACACACCGACGAGCCGGCGGCTGCGGCTCTCCAGCAGGTCGAGGGTGGCGGTGTCGACCCAGTCGCCGGCGTGGAACACGACGTCGGCGCGCGGGAGTTCGGCGAGGAGCCGCGCGGGGAGTTCCTTGGCGCGCTTGGGGAGATGGGTGTCGGACATCAGGAGCAAACGCACGGGGTCAGCCTAGGCGCCGGTCGGTTTCACGGACGGCGCCGCTCCGTCACGGCTTGACGCCCACGCCGCACCACATCGGGAGGGGACCGGTCGCCGGGGTGTCTTCGGGGTCGGGACGCCAGACGGGGAGTTGGACGACACCGGGGTCGAGGATCTCCGTGCCGTCGAAGAAGCGGGTGACGTCGGCGTGCGTGCGCGGGGTGGCGCCCGCGTGTTCGGCGGCGCGTTCGTTGTAGACGCGCATCGACTCGGCGACCTCCTCGGCGCCGATGTCGGCCGCCGGGTGGGAGAGGACGAGGTGGCTGCCGGGGGCGAGCGCGTCCAGGAGGCGCCGGGTGATGGCGTATGGGTCGTCGCGGTCGGGGACGTACTGGAGGATCGCGACCAGCATCAGCCCCACCGGCCGGGAGAGGTCGAGGGTCCCGGCCGCGGCGGTGAGGATGCGGTCCACGTCGCGCAGGTCCGACTCCAGGTAGTCCGTCGCGCCTTCCCGGCTGCTGACGAGGAGCGCACGCGCGTGTGCCAGGACGATCGGGTCGTTGTCGACGTAGACGACGCGTGCCTCGGGGTCGACGCGCTGGGCCACCTCGTGGGTGTTGTCCGCGGCCGGTATGCCGGTGCCGATGTCGAGGAACTGGCGGATCCCCGCCTTGCCGCTCAGTTCGCGTACCGCCCGCCCCAGGAAGGCCCGGTTGGCGCGGACCGCGGGGACGATCTCCGGGTTGGCCGCGGCGGCCAGCTCGGCGGCCTCCTGGTCGACGGGGTAGTTGTCCTTGCCGCCCAGCCAGGCGTTGTAGACGCGGGCGGGGTGTGCCACGGACGAGTCGATCGGGGCCGTTCCGCCTGCTGAGTGCTCGTTCATCGCGATCCGCTCCCCGCTCGCCCTCGGTACCTCTGCCGGCGCACAGGGTAGTGCACTCGGAGGGATCTTCAGGGCAGACTGTTCAGTTGTAACTGGACAGTTTCCACTGCCGGTTCTACGGTGGCGCCCATGGACCAGCAGCGCTCCCCTGCACCGGCCGGCATCTCGGACTCGGCGGCCCGCTCCGCGCGGGATCTGCGGGTGGTGTTCAGCCGGCTGCGCCGCCGGATCCGCGAGGTCGCGACGGACGAGGACCTGACTCCCTCGCAGGAGTCGGCGCTCACCCTGGTCGGCAAGCACGGCGCGGCCACGGCCAGCGCGCTGGCGTCGGCCGAAGGCGTCAGGCCGCAGTCGATGGCCGCCACTCTCGCCGCCCTCGACCAGCACGGGCTGATCCGGCGCGGCCCCGACCCCGAGGACGGCCGCAGACAACTGGTCACCCTCACCGAAGCGGGGCGCGAGCGCGTCGAGGACAACCGGCAGATCCGTGAGGAGTGGCTCGCGCGCGCCTTCGAGGACCGCTACACCGAGCGGGAACGGCGGACGATCATCGACGCGCTGACACTGCTGGAACGGCTGTCGGAGCAGTGAACCGAAGCTCACCCGGACACCACCCTGCCCGGCCGTTCCCTGCGCACCCTCACTTCATCAACCACCTGAGCCCCCGTAACTCCTGAAAGGCCTCCCCCATGGCACTCACCACCCTCGACCCGCGTACCGCCCTCGTCGTGATCGACCTCCAGGGCGGCGTCGTCGGCGCCCCGACCCAGCCGTACAGCGGGCCCGAGGTCGTCGCCCGTACCGTCGAACTCGCGGACTCCTTCCGGGCCGCCGACCTTCCCGTGGTCCTGGTCCGGGTCACCTTCGCGGCCGACGGCGCCGACGCGGTCCCCGGCCGCAGTGAGCAGCAGCGGCCCAGCGGCGCGGCCCGCCCCGAGGGCTGGGACGTCATCGTCGACGAACTGGCCGGGCACCCGGCCGACATCCACGTGGTCAAGCGGAACTGGGGTGCCTTCCACGGCACCGACCTCGACGTGCAGCTGCGCCGCCGCGGTGTCACGCAGATCGTGCTGACCGGCATCGCCACCAGCATCGGCGTCGAGTCCACCGCCCGGGCGGCCCACGAGCACGGCTATCACGTGACCCTGGCCACGGACGCGATGAGCGACCTGGACCCCGTCTCGCACGCCCACAGCGTCGAGCGGATCTTCCCGCGCCTGGGCGAAACGGGAACCTCCGCCGAAATCCTGGAACTTCTGGCCAAGTCCCACGACGTGAGGTGACGTCCGTCCACGTCGGGTTAACCGTTGCCCAACACCGGCCCAATGGGCGGCATCGAGACAGACCGGGTTAGCATCAGCCCACCGCGCCGTTCCACGACTGGGGACGGGCGGCGCAAACAAGGGGGCCAGAAGCCGGATGTCGGTCAAAGTCAGTGTCGTCGTCCCTGTGTACAACCCAGGGCCTTATATCGAGGATTGCATCTCCTCTCTCCTCAGGCAGTCGCTGCCTAACGACGAGTACGAGGCGATCTTCGTCGACGACGGCTCGACGGACGGCACGCCCGCGCGGCTCGACGAGATCGCCGCCGAGCACCCCCACATGCACGTCATCCACCAGGAGGCCTCCGGCTGGTCGGGCAAGCCCCGGAACGTCGGCATCGCCGCCTCCAAGGGCGAGTTCGTCATGTTCGTCGACAACGACGACTACCTGGGCGACGAGGCCCTTGAGCGGATGTACGAGTACGGCGTGGCCAACGGCGCCGATGTCATCGTCGGCAAGATGGCCGGCAAGGGCCGCGCCGTCCCCGTGGAGCTGTTCCGCAAGAACTACCCGCACGCGTCGGTCGAGACCGCGCCGCTGATGGACAGCCTCACCCCGCACAAGATGCTCCGCCGCGCGTTCCTCGACCGCATCAACCTGCGGTTCCCGGAGGGGCGTCGCCGCCTGGAGGACCACGTCTTCGTGACGGAGGCCTACCTCGCCGCGGACAACGTCGCCGTGCTCAGCGACTACGTCTGCTACTACCACATCAAGCGTGACGACGCCTCGAACGCCGGCTTCCAGCGCTTCGACCCCGTCGGCTACTTCAAGAACCTGCGCGAGGCCCTCGACGTCGTCGAGAAGTACACCGAGCCGGGTCCGGCCCGCGACAGGATCTTCCGCCGCTGGCTGCGCGTCGAGATGATGGAGCGCCTCGGCGGCGGTCGGCTCCTGAAGGCCCCCGACGACTACCGCCGCGAACTCCTCAAGGAGATCCGCGGTGTCATGACCGAGCGCTTCGGCCCCGGTGTCGCAGCCGGTCTCGGCCCGCGGCTGCGGGTCGTCGCCGCCCTCGCCGCCGCCGACCGCTACGACGACCTCGTCGAGCTCGCCGAGTGGGAGGCCTCCCTCAAGCCGACGGCCGTCCCCGGCGAGATCGAGTGGCGGGACGGCAAGCTGCTGGTCCACTACCAGGCCGAGTTCGTCATCGACGGCAAGCCGGCGATCTTCGAGGCCAAGGGCGCCCCGGCTCCCAAGCACCCGGAGCCGAAGACCCTCGCCGAGGCGACCGCCATGCTGACGGCCGACGCCACCGCCAACTTCAAGAAGGCGACGGCCGACCTCGTCGTCCGCGAACGCACCAGCGCCGCCTCGCACTTCCAGCCCGTGCAGATCTCGCACGAGACGGTCGCCGACGGCGACGGCGTCCGCCTGGTGCTGCACGCCACGGCCACCGTCGACCCGGCCACCGCCGCGGTCGGCGCCCCGCTGGGCAGCGGCCTCTGGGACACCTACGTCCGCGTCGTCATCGGCTCCTGGAACAAGGAGTGCCGCCTCGGCCCGGTCCCGCAGCACGGCGAGAACGCCGGGCACGCCGGTGTCGTCTCCGGCCAGGTGATGCTCCCGTACTACACCGAGCCGCACGGCAACTTCTCGCTGGACGTCGACAAGGCGAGCAAGCGCCTCGGCCTCGCCGACCTCAAGCCCGAGGACTTCACGGTCACCGGCGCCCGCGTCGGCGCACTGCTCCCCTTCTACGTCCCCGCCACCACGGACGTACTGCTGCGTCTGACCCACAAGGCGTCCGGTACGACCCTGGACGTGCCCGGTGTGGTCTCCCCCGAGTCCTCCGGCGCACGCCTCGCGGCCGAGGTGCCCGCGGCGGACCTGAAGGACGCGGCGTGGAACGCCTCGGTGTGCCTGACCCCGGCCGGGACCGGCCAGCGCTTCCTCGCGCTGCCGGTGCGGCTGGCCGGTGACGCCGGCGGTGTCCGGGTGGAGGCGGCGCCGAAGGCGAAGCCCGCCGAGCCCAAGCCCGCGCCGAAGCCGGTGGCCGCCAAGCCCAAGCCGGGGCTGGCCTACCGGGTGGCGCGCAAGCTGAAGCGCGCCCTGAGCAAGTAGCACCGCACCACACACGCAAGCCATGGAGGACGGAAGAACGTGCGATCACTGGGGATTGAAGGCGCCTGGGTCCTGGAACCCAAGGTCTTCCCTGACGACCGGGGCAGTTTCCACGAGTGGTACCGCGGTGAGGAGTTCCGCGAGGCCACCGGATACGACCTGGCTCTGTCCCAGGCCAACTGCTCGGTGTCGCGGCGCGGTGTGGTGCGCGGAGTGCACTTCTCCGACGTGCCGCCGAGCCAGGCCAAGTACGTCAAGTGCGTGCGCGGCGCCGTCCTCGACGTGATCGTGGACATCCGCGTCGGCTCTCCCACGTTCGGTCAGTGGGAAGCCGTCCGGCTGGACGACGACAGCAAGCACGCCGTGTTCCTCGCGGAGGGTCTCGGTCACGCGTTCATGGCCCTGACCGACGACGCGACGGTCGTGTACCTGTGCTCGACGGGTTACTCGCCCGGGCGTGAGCACGGGATCAACCCGCTCGACCCGGCGCTGGGCATCGCCTGGCCCGAGGGCTTCGAGCCGGTGCTGTCCGACAAGGACGCCGAGGCGCCCACATTGGCAGAGGCGGAGCAGTCAGGACTTCTTCCGTCCTACGCGGACTGCTCCGCCTACTACGAGCGACTGCGGAGTGGGCAGCTCAGCGACTGACGCTGAGCTGCTCCACCGAGCGGCGCAGGGGCTCCCAGCCGCGGGACCGCTTGGTTCCGCGGTTGCGGGCCGTGGCGAGGGGACCCCAGAAGCCGGCGTTGAGCAGGGCCTCGGGCTGCACCGCGGTGGTGCGCTCCAGGATCGCTTCGGGCACTTTCTGCGGGTCCGGGACCTCGAACTCCGCGATGATCTCGTCGTACTTGTCCTTGAGGACGGTGCTGCTGGGGTCGGCGCCGAAGACCACGAGCTGACCCGTGGGCTGGGTGTCGACCAGGACCGTCACCAGGTCGGGACGGTAACGGTTGAGGACCTCGACCAGCTTGTAGACGTCACCGGTCCAGGCGTCGGTGTGCCGGTCCCGGGCCGCCTCGTCGATGCTGCGCGGCAGCATGTCGTCGAAGACGATGACGCTGGCCCAGTCCGAGTGCTTCTCCACGTTGATGAAGTCGCGCAGCGCGTACTCGAACAGGTGCATGCCGTCGATGAACGACAGGTCCAGCGTGGTGGTCTTCCACCAGCCCAACGGGCTGCGGCTGCGGGCCAGTTGACGCAGCGGGTGACGGCCGCCGCGCAGGTGCACCAGCGGGTTGTCCCGGGCGAAGAAGTCGTCACTGGTCGCCTTGGCCAGGTGGACGTCACAGCGGATCTCCGTGACCACCTTGAACGCGGGATCGATCGCAACACTGGGCACCCGGGAGAGCGTCAGGCTGCGGCCGTCGTTGACGCCGATCTCCAGGTAGTTGCGGTTCGCGGTTGACTTGTGGAGCCCCCGCAGGAACTCATGGCGTTTCACGAAGAAATCTCCTTGCGGATGTGAGGAAGTGCTTCGTGCAGGGCGGACCGCCAGTCCCTCGGCGGTTCCAGACCGACCTCCCGCCACCGCTCGTGCCCGAGGGCGCTGTAGGCGGGGCGGGGCGCGGGACGGACGAAGGCCGCGCTCGTGGTGGTGCGGACGCGCTCCGGGTCGGCGTCGATGAGCCGGAACACCTCCTGTGCGAGACCGTGCCAGCTGGTCTCGCCGGAGCTGGTCGCGTGGAACACCCCGTGCGCGCCTTCGACCTGGCCGATACGGGCGCCGAGATCGGCGATCCGTACGGCGACGTCGGCGGTCCAGGTCGGTTGTCCGTGCTGGTCGTCGACGACGTCGAGAGTGTCGCGACGTGCTTCCAGCTCGATCATCGTGCGGACGAAGTTACCCCCACAGGCTCCGTACAGCCAAGCCGTGCGGACGATCGCGCTCCCACCTGGCAGTTCCTCCAACACGGCCTGCTCGCCCGCGAGTTTGGTGCGGCCGTAGGCGGTGCGGGGTGCGGTGGGGTGGTTCTCCGGGTACGGCGTGCTGCGGGCCTCGCCGTCGAAGACGTAGTCGGTGGAGACGTGGACCAGCCGCGCGCCCGAGGCGGCGCAGGCGCGGGCGAGGAGCCGGGGCCCCTCGCCGTTGATGCGAAGGGCCCGCTCCTCGTCGGTCTCGGCGTCGTCGACGGCGGTGTACGCCGCGCAGTTCACCACCACGTCGGGGTGGTGCTCCGCGAACGCCCGGTCCACCGACGCGGGGTCGGTGATGTCCAGGGCGGTGCGGTCGAGACCGACGAACTGCTCACCGCGCCGGGCGAGTTCCTCCAGCACGTCGTGGCCGAGCATCCCGCCGGCACCGGTGACCAGCCACTTCATCAGCCGCGCTCCACCCTTGCCTTGAGCGGCTCCCACCAGGCGCGGTTGTCGCGGTACCAGGCGACGGTGTCGGCCAGGCCGCTCGCGAAGTCGTGCTGCGGCTGGTAGCCGAGCTCGTCGTGGATCTTGGACCAGTCGACGGAGTAGCGCAGGTCGTGGCCCTTGCGGTCCTCGACACGCTCGACCCGGTCCCAGCCCGCGCCGCAGGCCTCAAGCAGCAGGCCGGTAAGCTCCTTGTTGCTGAGCTCGGTGCCGCCGCCGATGTTGTAGACCTCGCCGGCCCGGCCCTTGGTGCGCACGAGCTCGATGCCCTGGCAGTGGTCCTCGACGTGCAGCCAGTCGCGGACGTTCAGGCCCTCGCCGTAGAGGGGGACCTTCTTGCCGTCGAGGAGGTTGCTGACGAACAGCGGGATGACCTTCTCGGGGAACTGGTGCGGCCCGTAGTTGTTCGAGCAGCGGGTGACGCGCACGTCCAGGCCGTGGGTGCGGTGGTAGGCCAGGGCGAGCAGGTCCGAGGACGCCTTCGACGCGGAGTACGGCGAGTTGGGCGCCAGCGGGTGGGTCTCGGGCCAGGAGCCGGTCTCGATGGAGCCGTAGACCTCGTCGGTGGAGATGTGCACGAACGGGGTGCGGTAGCGCAGGGCCGCGTCCAGCAGGACCTGGGTGCCCACCACGTTGGTGCGGACGAAGTCGGCGGCGCCGTTGATCGAGCGGTCCACGTGGGACTCGGCCGCGAAGTGGACCACCTGGTCCGCCTCGGCCATCAGCTTGTCGACCAGTTCGGCGTCGCAGATGTCGCCCTGGACGAACTCCAGGCGCGGGTGGCCTATTTCCAGGTTGTCGAGCGTGCCGGCGTACGTGAGCTTGTCCAGCACCGTGATGCGGGGCGCGTCGGGCGCGTCCGAGGCGAGGAGCATGCGGGCGTACGTGGAACCGATGAATCCGGCGGCGCCGGTGACGAGGAGATTCATGAACGGATCTGCACCTTGCTGTGGTCTCCGAGAACGAGGCGGTGGGCGCTGGGTACCCCCGGAGCGGGGGTCACTTCGACGTGCTTGCCGATGAGCGAGGACTCGATCCGGCCCACCCCGGCGATGGACGAGTCCTGCAGCACTATGGAGAACTCCAGCTCACTGTCGGTGATCTTGCAGTTCTCCGCGACCGAGGTGAACGGTCCGACGTAGGAGTCGCTCACGACGGTTCCTGACCCGATGATGACGGGGCCGACGATGCGCGAGCGCTCGATGCGCGCGCCCTCTTCGATCACCACGCGGCCGATGGTCTCGGAGACGTCGTCCACCTCGCCGTCGATGCGGCGGTCCATGCTCTCCAGGACGGTCCGGTTGACCTCAAGCATGTCGACGACGTTGCCCGTGTCCTTCCAGTAGCCGTGGATGACCGAGGAGCGCACGTCGGCGCCGTCGTCGATCAGCTGCTGGATGGCGTGGGTGATCTCCAGCTCGCCGCGCCAGGACGGCTTGATGGCGCGCACCGCGTCGTGGATGGCGGGGGTGAAGAGGTAGACACCGACCAGAGCGAGGTCGCTCTTGGGGTGCTCCGGCTTCTCCTCCAGGCCGATGACCTGGCCGGATTCGCTGAGTTCGGCGACACCGAAGGAGCGGGGGTCGGGCACGTGGGTGAGGAGGATCTGCGCGTCGGGCTTGTTGGCCTGGAAGCCTTCGACGAGGCCGGTGATGCCGCCGACGATGAAGTTGTCACCGAGGTACATCACGAAGTCGTCGTCGCCGAGGTACTCGCGCGCGATCAGTACGGCGTGGGCCAGTCCGAGGGGACGGTCCTGCGGGATGTAGGTGATCTTCAGGCCGAACTTCGACCCGTCGCCCACCGCCTCCTCGATCTCCGCCGCGGTGTCACCGACGATGATGCCGACCTCGGTGATGCCCGCGTCGGCGAGTGATTCGAGCCCGTAGAAAAGGACGGCCTTGTTGGCCACCGGGACGAGCTGTTTTGCCGATGTGTGTGTGATCGGCCTCAGGCGGGATCCAGTGCCGCCGGAGAGAACGAGAGCCTTCATCGCTTCACCTTAGCGTCATCTTTGGACGTGCATCGTTCCTCCCTATGTTCGTTTATTACGACCGGCCAACAATGAGGGGGCTATGAGGTGTCTAGTCGCCCGACGGACCGGACAAATCACCCGCCACCCGTGCCACGTCCGCCTCGACCTCGGTCCGGTCGAGGCCCTTGTCCTTCGCGTATTCGTCCGCGGCGGCCTGCATGTCACGGGCGAGATCCCGCCAGGCCCGCCAGGCGGTCTCGTAGATGTCGGTCTCGGTCTCGGTCCAGGATTCGTGGGCGGGGGCTCCCAGGGAGTCCCGCATCTCCTGGACCCGGGCGCGTGCCGCTTGGGCCGCGCGGTGCTTCTCGACCAGTTCTTCGAAGGTGTGTGCCACAAGCAGGCACCCCATCACGGCAAGGGCGCGCGACCGTCCCGACCTGCCGCTACGTGCCCGTACAGGCACCCGTGCGGCCGTCTACCGGTCGAGTGCGATCTCGGCCCACACCTGTTTGCCGCCGCTCACCGGCACCGTGCCCCAGGCCGCCGACATGGCCTCGACGAGGAGGATCCCGCGGCCTCCGGTGGCCTCCCAGCCGATGCTGGTGGGTTTGACCGGGGTACGCGGTGAGGAGTCGGCGACGGCGACGCGGAACCGCTGGTTGACGAGGGTGAGGTCGAGGCGGACCGGACCGTCGGTGTGCACCAGGGCGTTGGTGACCAGCTCGGAGACGACGAGGAGGATGGTGTCGGTCTCCTCGGTGACGCCCCAGACGCGGAGGGTGCGCTTGGTGAAGCGGCGGGCGTGCCGGGCCGCCTCCGGGACGCGCCACACCGTCCAGTTCTCCCGCCGGGGCCGGGTGGCGAGGCCGTCGTAGCGCATGAGGAGCAGTGCCACGTCGTCCTCGCGGCGGGCGTTGCCGAGCAGGGCGTCGGCGACGAGGCCGAGGTGGGCGGGGTCGGAGACGGCGAGGCCGTGGGCGAGCCGGTCGAGGCCCTCGTCGATGTCGGCCTCCTTGGACTCCACGAGGCCGTCGGTGGTGAGGGCGATGACGGTGCCGGGCTGGAGCCGCAGCGGGCTCATCGGGAAGTCGGCCTGCGTGACCACGCCGAGCGGCGGGCCGCCGTCCAGGTCGGGGATCTCGGTGCTGCCTTCCGGATGCCGCAGGACGGGCGGCAGATGACCGGCCCGCACGTACCAGGCGGAGCCCTCCTCCATGTCGACGTCCATATAGCAGCAGGTGGCGAAGAGGTCGGTCTCCAGGTCGATGAGGAGCCGGTTGGCGTGCGAGACGACGACGTCGGGCGGGTGTCCCTCGACGGCGTAGGCGCGCAGCGCGGTGCGCATCTGGCCCATGAGGGTGGCGGCGCCCGCGTTGTGGCCCTGGACGTCGCCGATGACGAGGGCGACGTGGTTGTCGGGCAGCGGGATCACGTCGTACCAGTCGCCGCCGACCTCAAGTCCGGCCGTGGTCGGCAGATAGCGGGCGACGGCGACCCCGCCGGGCAGTTTCGGCAGCCGGCGCGGGAGCAGTTGGCGTTGGAGCATGCCGACGAGTTCGTGTTCGGCGTCGAAGGCGTGGGCGCGCATCAGGGCCTGTCCGGCGAGGCCGGCGGAGGCGGTGAGCAGGGCTCGTTCGTCGGGGCCGAAGACGTGCGGGTCGTCCCAGCCGATGAGGCAGGCCCCGGACACCCGGCCGCCCGCGGACAGCGGGAGCACGGCGAGACCGCCCGGTCCA